>CAWULM010000033.1:0-7464 GCA_963923635.1 uncultured Micrococcales bacterium
CATTTAGCGTCTCTTGGCTATACTTTTAGCAGTGCGCCGACAATGAGGTTTGCAGCAACTTTCAACCAAAACCTTCAGTCGCTTCTGCGCCTGGAGACTACAGGAGCTCTTCATGACTGGCTGCCCAATCGTCACTTTGACCCCAGCCCCTACCCTGGACCGCACCTACTTTGTTCACAACCTGCAGACCGGTGGCGTTAACCGCGCAGACGATGTTCACGAAGAACTTGCCGGTAAAGGCATCAACGTTTCTCGCGGTCTTCACCTTGCTGGCATTCCTGCAGTTGGTGTTATTCCAATCGGAAACAGCGACCCAGGTGTTCTCGCTCGCACCGGCAGCGACGGCATGCTTGCTCCGCTGTGGGTTGATGGAACTCTTCGCGTTTCAACCACCATCGTCGAAAAAGACGGACCGACCACCAAGGTTAACGAGGCTCCTCGCCCACTAAGCGAGCAAGACTGGAACGCAGTGATCGATCTAACCGATCGCACCGTTCGTCAGCAGAACGCAAAGTGGCTTGTAGTTGCAGGTGCACTTCCTGTTTACAAATCGACCGGAACTTTCGTTGACCTTGAGCCACTGTTCGAGCGCATGGCAGAACTAAACGTTCGAATCGCACTCGACACTTCGGGTGAACCACTCAACTACTGGGCGAAGCGCGGTTT
Organism: uncultured Micrococcales bacterium; assembly: GCA_963923635.1. Classification (GTDB taxonomy): domain Bacteria; phylum Actinomycetota; class Actinomycetes; order Actinomycetales; family Microbacteriaceae; genus Rhodoluna. The sequence goes on from CAWULM010000033.1 coordinate 667, forward strand.
AGCTTCAATCATTAAGCCAAACGCTGAAGAACTTGCTTCGGCAGTTGGTCGCACGCTAACCAGCATCGGAGACGTAATCGATGCAGGTCGCGAACTTTGCGGTTACGGAATTGAAGTTGTGCTTGCATCGCTTGGTGCCGATGGCATGATCGCAATCACCAAAGACAAAGAGTGGGCTGCACGCACACCTCCAGTAAAGGTAATCAACACTGTTGGTGCCGGTGACGCAACTCTCGCAGGTTTCTTGTCAGCCGTTGTTTCAAACCCAATTCAAGATGAAGAGCACGGTCTGCCGTTCAACATTCCACTAGGTATCACTACTGCTGTTCAGTGGGGTGCGATTGCGGTTAGCCAGCCAAGCTCAGGTTTGGAAAGCATTGACAACCTGCCTGCAGGAATCCTGAACGAGCACCCAGATCGCAACCAGGCTCTAGACGAGCCTGCGATCTTCCACGGCTAAACTCGCACTCTCACTTTGCGGCCACCCTCAAGCAGGGTGTCTAGAACAAACAGCTCAATTTCGAGTTCACCGTTTTCGTTCTCGGTAATTCCCTGAGTAAGCATTCCCTCGGTGACCGAGGCGAGCACGAAAATGTGGCGATCTCCTGCAACCAATTCGGTGAGGCCATAGGTGCGATCAACGTCATAGCCGGCTTCAATCGCCGATGCAGATTCATAGTCACTTCGAGGTGCGAGTCGACCCTGCATGAAACCACCGAGAATTCTCACGGCGCAGGCAGCTAGAACACCCTCGGGGTTTCCGCCGATGCCGAGCATCATGTCAACCGGCACCCCTGGAGTTGCCGCGGCAACTGCCATGGCAACGTCACCATCGTCGAAGCGGTGCCACTTCGCACCTGAGGCTTGCACCTCAGCAATCAGGTCGGCGTTCTCAGGTTTGTTGATTACGGCGACAACTACTTCTGAGACAGGCTTGCCAAGAGCTGCGGCGAGCGCCTGAATGTTTTCTGTTGCGCTGTAAGAAATGTCGACTACACCAACACCCTCGACTCCGCACACCAGTTTTTGCATGTAGTAAACGTGAGGGCAATTCATCATGGTGCCAACCGTTGATGCTGCTGCAACCGCTACCGCGCCCGGCAGGTTCTCGGCTGCGAGTCGAGTGCCGTCAATTGGGTCAACCGCGATGTCCCAGACAATCTGAGACGCAGTGCCAAGCTCTTCCCCGATGAACAGCATCGGAGCCTCGTCTTTCTCACCCTCGCCGATGACCACTCGGGCACCGAAGTCGCTGCTGTTGAACGATGCGCGCATGGCGTCTACGGCGGCGCCATCGACGGCTAGCTTGTCGCCACTGCCCACAAGAGGCCAAGCGGCTGCGGCTGCCACCAAGCAGGCCTTGAAGAGTTCAGGCGCTGGGGTTTGCAGCTCTAGCGATTCCATCAGGCCTTTCGGTGCGGTCACAACCGCGGTTCTTGGTAACATTTTAAGCAATCCCAATGTCGCCTTAGGAGCGAATCATGCCTGTCGCAACACCAGACCAATACCTTGAAATGCTTGACCGCGCCAAGAACGGCGGATTCGCTTACCCAGCGATCAACGTTTCATCTTCACAGACCCTGAACGCAGCCTTGGCTGGTCTGCAGGCAGCCGGCTCTGACGGCATCATTCAGGTCACCACCGGTGGAGGAGACTACTGGTCGGGCCCAACCATTAAGAAGATGGCTACCGGTGCTGCCGCTATGGCCGCATTCGCACGCGAAGTTGCAGACAACTACGGCATCACCATTGCGCTGCACACCGACCACTGCCCTAAGAACCACCTGGATGACTTTGTTCGCCCGCTGATCGCAATCTCGCAAGACCGCGTCAAGCGTGGACAAGACCCACTATTCAACTCACACATGTGGGACGGCTCGGCTGTCTCACTAACCGAGAACCTAGAGATCGCTAAAGAAATGCTGAAGCTAACCAACGGCATCGGTGCAGTTCTTGAAGTTGAGGTCGGCGTTGTCGGTGGAGAAGAAGACGGCGTTGAGGGCGGCGAAGGTGAACACCTTTACACCACCCCTGAAGACGGACTTCTAACGGCGGAAGCTCTTGGTCTTGGCGAGAACGGTCGCTACATGGTTGCACTAACGTTCGGAAACGTTCACGGTGTTTACAAGCCAGGCAACGTGAAGCTTCGCCCAGAACTGCTTGGCGAGATTCAACGCGTAGTTGGCGACAAGTACGGCAAGAAGATGCCGTTCGACCTAGTATTCCACGGCGGCTCTGGTTCAACTCCAGAAGAAATCGCTGAAGCAGTTAGCCACGGTGTCATCAAGATGAACATCGACACTGACCTTCAGTACGCATTCACCCGCCCAATCGCAGCTCACATGTTCACCAACTACGACGGTGTTCTAAAGGTTGACGGTGAAGTTGGAAACAAGAAGGCTTACGACCCACGCGCCTGGGGCAAGATCGGCGAAGCCGGTATGTCGGCTCGCGTTGTAGAGGCCGCCGCTGAGCTTGGCTCGCAAGGCAAGTCGATGTCGCTCTAAGACTAAAAACAGAAAAGCCCCGCTCTATGCGGGGCTTTTTCTCTTAGTGCTGATCTTTGGCAGCGGCCTTTAGATCTCTGCGAAGTTCGTGAGGCAGCGAGAACTGGATGTCTTCTTCTGCTGTGGTGACTTCTTCGAGGTCACCGTATCCACGCTCGGCTAGGTTGCGAATCACTTCTGCAACTAGTTCTTCAGGAACCGAGGCTCCCGATGAAACACCTACGGTCTCAACGCCGTCAAACCATTCGTCTTTGATTTCGCTGGCGTAGTCGACGCGGTAGGCGGCTTTGGCGCCGGCATCTTTGGCAACTTCGACCAAGCGGACAGTGTTTGAAGAGTTTGCTGAACCAACCACGATCACTAGGTCGCTCTGAGCGCCAACCTTCTTGATGGCAACCTGGCGGTTTTGGGTTGCGTAGCAAATGTCATCGCTTGGTGGGTTTTGAAGAGTTGGAAATTTTTCACGAAGCTTGGTGACGGTCTCCATGGTCTCGTCGACCGAGAGTGTGGTTTGCGAAAGCCAGATCACTTTGTTGGTGTCACGGATGGTTACGTGGTCGATGGTTTTGTCGACGAGCTGAACTTTGTCAGGTGCTTCGCCAGCGGTTCCCTCAACCTCTTCGTGACCTTCGTGACCGATGAGCAGAATGTCGTAGTCGTCCTTAGCGAAACGCTGAACTTCACGGTGAACCTTGGTTACCAGTGGGCAGGTGGCATCGATGGTGCGCAGACCGCGGTCGGCTGCCTCTTGAACCACTGCAGGAGAAACCCCGTGGGCCGAAAAAACTACCAGTGAGTCGGCCGGAACTTCAGAGAGCTCATCGACAAAGATGGCTCCACGCTCTTGCAACGACGAAACCACGTGCTTGTTGTGGACGATTTCTTTGCGAACGTAGATTGGGGCGCCGTAGTGATCGAGAGCCTTCTCGACCGCAACCACCGCGCGGTCAACGCCAGCGCAGTAACCGCGAGGCGAGGCCAGCAGAACCTTCTTCGAAGCGGCTGTATGTCCCATGGTCGGGTTATCCTTTATCTCGACTACCCGTCAATTGTAAACGGGGGTAAGGCTGAGCATGACTGACTTCGTTGACGACGACCCGACCGGGTCAGTCAACACCGATGCACTGCCGCCAAGCCGCGCCTCGTCTGAGCTTGACCCGTGGCCGGTCGCGCGTCTTTCACAAGAGATAAAGGCATATATCGCTCGCCTCGGCACCATTTGGGTTGAGGGCGAAATCGCCTCGCTAAGCATGCGTGCCACCAATGCCTTTCTTGAAATCAAAGACCTGGCCCAAGACATGCGCATTTCGGCACACACCTGGAACCCGGCAAACTTCCCTCGCGACCTAGTGGTTGGCGATCGAGTTGTAGCTTTGGTCAAGCTCGAGTTCTGGCCGAAGTCTGGAAAACTCAGTGGTTCGGTAGTGCAGATTCGCAAGGTTGGCCTCGGTGAACTGCTCGAGCGCCTAGAGCGCCTCAAGGCTGCCCTCATTGCAGAGGGTTTGACCGATCCTGCTCGCAAACAAAAACTACCGGTTCTTCCAAACCTGATCGGGCTAATCACTGGCGCTAAGTCAGACGCTGAAAAAGATGTGATTCAAAACGTTCACCGTCGCTGGCCTGAAGCGAAGTTCAGAGTGGTGAACACTCCGGTGCAGGGTGACGATGCAGCGCCAAAGATTATCGCTGCAATTAAGCAGCTCGACGCTGACCCTGAGGTCGATGTCATCATCATCGCTCGTGGTGGTGGCTCCCCCATGGACTTGATTGTTTTCAGTGATGAAGCTCTGGTGCGTGCAGCTGCGGCAGCGACGACTCCGATTATTTCCGCCATTGGTCATGAAAACGATTCGCCAATTCTGGACTTGGTCGCCGACGTGCGAGCATCGACGCCAACCGATGCGGCTAAAAAGGTTGTGCCTGATGTCACCGAAGAGCGAAACCTGATTTCAACCATCATCAATCGAATGACACTCCGCGTTTCAACATACGTAGATGCACAGAGCGAACTAATCAAGCAGCTGCGCCTTCGACCAATGTTGGCTAACCCGTACTCGTTCATCGACATCAAGCGCGAAGAACTAGCTCGCGATCTCGATGACCTGCGCCATGAGGTTGACCTAATGCTTGAGCGAGCCGAGTCAGAACTGGCTTCGAGCAAGCAGATGCTGCGTTCGCTCAGCCCACAAAGCACACTAGACCGAGGCTATTCGGTGGTTCGCGATGCAAATGGCCACGTGCTCACCGATGCCTCGAAAGTGAAGAGCGGTACCGACCTCAAGATTCGCCTCGGCAAGGGCGAAATCGAAGCGACTTCTAAGTAAATAGACTGGAGTAATCATGACCGAAAAGAACGTAAACGCAGACGTGGCCAACATGAGCTACGAGCAGGCTCGCGACGAACTCCAAAAGGTTCTCGGCGACCTCGAGCAGGGCTCTGTCACGCTAGAAGCAAGCATGCAGCTCTGGGAGCGCGGCGAAGCTTTGGCAGCGAAGTGCGAAGAATGGTTGAGCGGTGCTCGCAAGCGCCTCGATGACGCCATCAAAGAAAAGAAGTAATGTCTGACGCAGCAGCACAGCGTCGCGCGCGACAAACAGTAACCAACCTGGTTATTGCGCTGGGTGCTTGCCTGGCTTTGGTCGCGGTTATTTACCTGATCGCCCCGCACAGCGAAAAATCTCTCATCAAGAAGGTCGACTACCAGTCGATTGCGACAGAAGCGACCACTGCCAATTTCAAGGTGCTCGCCCCTGAGCTTCCAGCGGGTTGGTGGTGCAATAACGCCGTCTTTGATTCGTCGACTGGTTACGGCCCTGACGCGATCTGGAAGGTGGGCTTCGTAGGCCCGAAGAACGAATTTGTCGGCATCAGTCAGACCTGGGTGGCCGGTGACTTCTGGACTCAACTAGAACTGCAAAATCACCGCCTAACCAGAACCTTGTCGCTTGGCGGTAACAAATGGCAACTTTGGGACTCTAAGTCGACCCACGACCCAATTCAGATGAAAGACCACCAGTTTGTGCTGAGCCTCAATGGCCAGCTGATTCAGGTTTACGGCACCGCAACACCTAGCCAGTTCAACCAGTTCTTGAAGGCCATCAACGCCAGGCTCTAGCCTGATTTTGTAGACTGGAAGTCAAAGACGAGAGGAAGCCATGGCTACTCGCCCACAGACTCCAGCCGAAGCTTGGCAGGCACTGCTGGCCGGCAATAAGCGCTTCGTCACCGACTCCCGCGAGCACCCAAACCAAGACGTTGATCGTCGCGAGGCGCTTGCCGCAGCCCAGGTTCCATACGCCGCTCTCTTCGGTTGTTCAGACTCCCGCCTCAGCGCTGAAATCATCTTTGACGTCGGCCTCGGCGATCTTTTTGTAGTTCGTAATGCGGGACAGGTCATCGCCGAGAGCATCCTAGGTTCTTTGGAATATTCGGTAGAGGTTCTAGGTGTGCCACTGATTCTCGTGCTTGGGCACGACTCCTGCGGAGCCATTGCCGCCGCAGTTGATGCCAGCGACGGAAAGCTGGCCGCCAACGGTCAGTTCATTCAGCACCTAGTCGCTGCCATTCAGCCGACCATTACGCACGCTCGTTCAGAGGGATTGCAGCACACCGACGAGTTCACCGCTCGCCATGTGACCGAAACCATCGATGACATCATGTCTCGCTCACGCCTCATTCGAGAGGCTGTTGAAGCGGGTAATCTTGCTTTGGTAGGAGCAAACTACCGCCTAGCCGCCGGCGAAGTTCACCCACTGGTGACCGTCGGAAACATCTAAGCCCACAAGGCACAGAAAGGTTCCCAAGTGGAATTCCGCATTGAACACGACACCATGGGTGAAGTTAAAGTTCCAGTAAACGCTCTATACCGCGCACAAACGCAACGCGCAGTCGAGAACTTTCCAATCTCAGGCACCACGCTAGAGCGTGCGCACATCGCAGCATTGGCTCGCATCAAGAAGGCAGCCGCCGGAGCGAACAAGGCTCTCGGTGTTCTCGACGCAAAGATCGCCGACGCAATCGCAAAAGCAGCAGACGCAGTGGTCAGCGGCAAGCACGATGGTGAGTTTCCGGTAGACATCTTCCAGACTGGCTCTGGCACCTCTTCGAACATGAACATGAACGAAGTGCTTGCCACTTTGGCAACCGAGATTCTCGGCAGCGACGTTCACCCGAACGACCACGTCAACGCTTCGCAATCCTCGAACGACGTATTTCCAACTTCGGTTCACGTTGCCGTGACCGCAGCGTTGATTCACGATCTACTTCCAGCGCTCGACTACCTCGCTGTTT
>CAWULM010000034.1:0-7300 GCA_963923635.1 uncultured Micrococcales bacterium
CTGCAAACCTCATTGTCGGCGCACTGCTAAAAGTATAGCCAAGAGACGCTAAATGTACCTCTAGCCAAGCCCTCAGCCACAGGCCTAATAGAGCCTAGAAAGGCTCTAAATGGCGGTTTTACTGGCTTACTTCAGGCCCTTAGGCTCGTCGTCGCCTCGTTCGATTGCCGTCAAATCGTTTAGCTGCGGATCAAGTTCCTCCGGGACCTTAATCTCGCCAGCAGCCTTGGCAAGCGAGGCGCGGCCAGCCAAATCAACTACCGGCTGAATGAATGGCTTGTTTAGACGCTTCACCATGTCGTTGTACGCGACAACCGATGATTGCAGGCCAGACTTGAGGCGAACAATTTCTCCAGCAAGAAGTCGGCTTTGCTGCATAAACGACTGGGCCACTTCCATAACTTCATTCAAAGTCTGCTCATCTTCGCTTCGGCTCCAGATGTGCGCAACGGTTTTCATGGTTGTGTAGAACGAAGATGGTGTGACCAGCACGATCTTCTCCTTGAAGGCGTGCTCCATGAGGCCAGGCTCAACGCGAAGTGCGACTGAGAGTGCTTGCTCATTCGGCATGTAGAGCACGGTAAATTCTGGTGACGCAGGCAGACCGTTGTAATAGTTCTTCTTTGCTAGCTCAGAAATCTGGGTCTTGATGTCAGAGATGTATTTCAGAAGCAGAGCATCGCGCTTCGTGAAGTCACCATCGCGAACCTCATCTTCGGCATCCATTGCAGCTAAGTAGTTCGTGTAAGGAACTTTAGAGTCAACTGCAATGAAGCGGCCCTTAGGGAGTGTGATTACAACGTCTGGGAAGCGACGCTTCTTTTCTGGATCCTCCTGGTCAGCTTCCAACTTTTCTTTGCGCAGCCAATCGACGTTGTGCACCATGCCAAGGCTTTCAATTAGGCGCTCGAGTGTTAGTTCACCCCATGAGCCCTTTCCACCCGGTTTTGCCAGAGCATTTGCGAGTGCTGCGGTGGTGTTTCGAAGTTCGTTCTCAGCGGTTTGCGAGCTTTTGATTTGAGTCTTGATTTCGGTGAAGGCGTCAGCTTGGGCTGACTCTTTCTGTTCGACCTTTTCTTTCAGCTCTTTAATCTCGGAAGCGAGTGGCTGAAACTTGACAAGCAGTTCGTTCTGTTCTTCTTCGATACGAGCGTGTTCTTTTAGCTGGGCCTCGAGTCTTGCGATTAGGTCTTGTTTGCCGATTGTGTCTTGCTCAGCTCGAGCCAAGGCAACCTCAAGCTGGCCAACCTTTGTCTGAGATTCGATGAGTGCGTTACCGTCGGCCGCACCACCCGAGCGTGAGCGACCAATAAACCAGCCGAGCACAGCGCCAACAACTAGACCAACGATTAGATAGAGAAAAGTATCCATGGGGTGAAGTTATCACCCGCCGGTGACATTTTGGCTAGATCGACTTGATTGTCTGCTTGGTGGCGGCGACTAGCTCTTCGAGGGTTTCGACATCCTTGTGATTGGTGGCGTGAATGATGATCTTGGCGCAGGTGTCGGCATCGGCGAGCGCCTGGTGATGGTCAAACTCCTCAATGCCTACTCGGTAGGCCACCGCGTTCAACCGGTAGGACTCGAGGTTGTAAACCTTGCGCGAAATCAGCAGCGAGCAGGCATACTTCAGCTCAGGAAGCTTGATGCCTGAGTGTTCGGCGGTCTTGCGAAGCACATCCATGTCGAATTGGGCGTTGTGTGCCACGAGAATGTCGTCGCCGATGAATTCGAGCATCGCGGCTAAGGCCTCGGGCCAGGTGGGAGCGCCTTCCATCTCTGGGTAGCCAATGCCGTGCAGCTTGGTGTTGAAGTCGTTAAAGAAGTCGAAAGGTGCAGGCGGCTGAATCAGGCTGTCAAAGCTATCGACCACTTTGCCGTTGCGAACTCTGACCATGCCGACCTGACAAGGGCTAGCTGGGCTAGAGTTGGCGGTTTCGAAGTCGATCGCCGTGAAGTTCAATGGCACTCTCTTATTATTCAGTTCACCCGCCGAATAGACTTGTATTCCATGGCCCTAACTATCGGTATTGTCGGTCTGCCTAACGTCGGCAAGTCCACTCTCTTCAACGCACTCACCAAGAACAACGTTCTGGCAGCAAACTACCCATTTGCGACCATTGAGCCGAACGTCGGCGTGGTGAACCTGCCTGATGCACGACTTACCCGTCTGGCCGAAATCTTTGGTTCTGAGCGCATTCTGCCGGCACCTGTGTCATTTGTTGACATTGCAGGCATCGTCCGTGGTGCCAGCGAAGGTGAAGGACTCGGCAACCAGTTCTTGGCGAACATTCGTGAGGCCGATGCAATCGCTCAGGTGGTGCGCGGTTTCACTGACGGAGACGTCATCCACGTGGATGGACGCGTCGATGCCGCCAGCGACATTGAGACCATCAACACCGAACTGATTCTCGCCGACATGCAGACCCTCGAAAAGGCTCGTCCTCGCATTGAGAAAGAAGTGAAGGGCAAGAAGCTCGAGCCAATCTCGCTAGAGGTTATCGACGAGGCGCTCGCCGCGTTGAACCAAGGCACACCGCTGTCGGCAACGAAGATTGACCTAACCCCGATTCGCGAACTGGGCTTGCTGACCGCAAAGTCGATTCTTTATGTGTTCAACGTTGATGAAGGCATTCTCACCGACGCAGCGAAGAAGAAGGCGCTCGCCGATTTGGTCGCACCGGCCGAAGCAGTGTTTCTCGATGCCAAGGTTGAGAGCGAACTGATTGACCTCTCGCCGGAAGAAGCATCTGAACTACTGGCTTCTCTAGGACAGGAAGAATCTGGGCTTGACCAGCTTGCTCGTATCGGGTTCAAGACTCTCGGCCTTCAGACCTATTTGACCGCTGGCCCGAAGGAAGCCCGTGCCTGGACCATTCGCCAAGGATGGAAAGCTCCACAAGCTGCAGGCGTGATTCACACCGACTTTGAGCGCGGGTTCATTAAGGCTGAAATCGTTTCATTCGAAGACCTCAGCGCTGCTGGTTCAATGAACGACGCCAAGGCTGCCGGCAAGGTTCGTATGGAAGGTAAGGACTACGTCATGAAAGACGGCGACGTGGTCGAATTCCGCTTCAACGTTTAGGCTGAAGGCATGAACATTCTTCTTGAAAACCTTAACTGGCTAGGCATTTTTGTTGCTTCAATCACTTCGTTTGTGATTGGTGCCATCTGGTTCGGCCCTAAGACTTTTTACCCAACCTGGATTCGCCTGCTCGGTCGCGAAGTTCCTACCGAGCGCGTGCAAATGTCTGGTGGCGAGACCGCACTTATGTTCGGTGGCACCTATGTCGCAGCTCTGATTCAGGTCATCACACTTGATTTGATCATTACGCTTGCGAAGGCAGTTTCGTCTCCGGTGAGCGTAGCAACTGGTGCGCTGTTCGGTTTCGTGTTCTCTGTCGGTCTCGGGGCTTTCGCTTCACTTTCGCACCGCATGTTTGGGCAACCTAACTTCAAGGTTTATCAGTCACTCAAAGTGTGGCTAATCGAAGTTGGTCAAGACGTGGTTGCGTTAACTCTCGCCGGAGTCTTGCTCACCGCAATCGGCTAAATGACCGCCGCACAATATTCACTTCTAATCTCGGTCTTCGTCGCCAGCCTCGTCGAGGCCGTTGAAGCAGTGACCATTGTTTTGGCCGCTGGTGTCGCACGCAGCTGGAAGTCTTCGATGCTTGGCGTGCTAGCCGCGTTGATGTCGCTTGGTGCCGTCATTGCTATCTTTGGCCCGAGCATCGCGTTGATTCCAATCGAGACGCTTCGTCTAGTGGTTGGTTTGCTGTTGCTGCTTTTCGGTTTGCAGTGGTTGCGCAAGGCGATACTGCGCGCTTCTGGGCACAAGGCACTTCACGATGAAGAAGCCATTTATGAGCGTGAACTAAAAGAGGCTAAGTCAGCAAAGAAATCACACTGGCTGATGGTCGACGACTGGTATGGCTTCACTATGAGCTTCAAAGGCGTTCTGCTTGAGGGGCTTGAAGTCGCATTCATTGTGGTGACCTTCGGTGCTCTACAGAACCAGATTGCTTTGGCTTCAATCGCTGGTTTGGCTGCCGCGGTGGTGGCCGCACTGCTTGGCTTTGCGATCAAGGGGCCGCTGACCAACGTGCCAGAGAACACCATGAAGTTTGCTGTTGGCATCATGCTTGTAGTCTTCGGTGTCTTTTGGTCGACCGAGGGCGTTGGCATCGAGTGGCCTAGTTCTGACACAGCGATTCTGTTTTTGATTGTTTGGTTCGCAGCTATCTCCTGGCTAACCGCTCGAGTCTTGCGTGGAGTGAAACCTGCATCGAAGGCAAAGGCAAAACCAACTGCTGCTGCGTCTGTGCTGACAAAAGTTGTTTCGGCAATTTGGAATTTCGTCGTCGGTGAAGACTGGAAACTGGCGGCAACGGCTTCGACATTGGTCGTTGTGGCTGCGTTGACCGGCTCGTGGATGTCGCTGCCGCTGCTGCTGCCACTTGCAGTCTTTTACTGGTTGCGATTTGCTGTGAAGCGCGGTTAGTGAAGCGTATTTTGGCTAGCTACTAGCTTGGCGTAAGCACCATTCTTCTTGAGCAGTTGCTTGTGAGTTCCGGCTTCAACAATCTCTCCATGGTCAATAACAAGAATCTTGTCTGCGTTCACCACGGTCGAGAGGCGGTGAGCGATGGCGATGGTGGTTCGGTTTGCGGTTGCTGCATCGAGCGTTGCCTGCACAATTCGTTCAGACTTGGTGTCCATAGCGCTGGTGGCTTCATCCAAGATCAGAACGGCTGGGTCTTTGAGCAGCACTCGGGCGATCGCAATTCGCTGCTTCTCGCCACCGCTCAAACGGTATCCTCGTTCGCCAACCATGGTTTCATAGCCCTTAGGGAAGCTCATGATCACATCGTGGATGTTGGCGGCCTTGGCGGCTTTTTCAATTTCTGCTTGGCTGGCATTAGGTTTTGCGTAAGCCAAGTTCTCGCGAATTGTGTCGTAGAACAGATAGGTCTCTTGATTCACGATGCCGATATTTCGAATCAAGTCAGAATGAGACAGCTCTCGAACATCTCTATTTGCAAACCGCACTTCACCTGAAGTTGCGTCATAGAACCGCGGGATCAAGTAGCTGATTGTCGTTTTGCCTGAGCCCGAGGCACCTACCAATGCGACGTATTCACCCGGAGCCACTTTGAATGAAACACCTTTGAGAGTTGGCTCGGCAGCTTCGCCAGCTTCTGGATAGGTGAAGGTGACGTTGTTGAATTCAATTTCGCCAAGGTGCGCCTTGTTGATCTTCTTAGGTGTGGCTGCATCGGTGATGGCAGGTTTGAGGTCTAGATACTCAAAGATGCGAGCAAAGAGTGCTTGTGAACTTTGCAAATCAAGGCTTACCTGCATCAGGTTCATTAGCGGAAACAGCAGTCGCGACTGAACGGTAGCAAATGCCACGACCGTACCGGCAGTGAGCACAGCGTTATGGGTGATTAGCCAGCCTGCGAATAAGTAGATTATTGCAGGCACTGACGACATAAAGACCTGAACGGTGGCAAAGAACGCCTGACCGCTCATAGTTTGCCGAACTTGAAGTGCGATTTGATTCTCGTTTTCGGCAGCGTAACGTTCGGTTTCGCTTTGCTGTCTGCCGAAGCTCTTGGCCAGAAGAATGCCACTGACGCCTAAAGATTCCTGCGTAATGGATGACATTTCGCTCAATGATTCTTGAGTCTTGCTCACAATCTTGGCTCGAACCTGGCCCACTCGTCGCTGAAGGAAAACCATAAGTGGAACCATCACCAATGCGACGATAGTCAGTTGCCAGTTGAGAAGGAGCATTGCGACTACTGATGCGATGACTGTGACTGAACTGCCAAGAATGGAGCTTACGGTGTTGCTCAAAACATTAGCTACGCCACCGACGTCATTTTGGAGTCGAGACTGAATCGCTCCGGTCTTGGTCTTCGTGAAGAACGCAAGTTCCATGGCTTGGAGGTGCTCAAACATTTTTACGCGAAGTTCACCCATTACTTTGTTGCCAACTCTGGCGGTTAAGAGTGTTTGCCAAACGCCGAGCGCGCCGGACAGCAAAAACAAACCGATCATTACTGAGACATAAGTTGATAGCACCGGCAGGTTTGGTTGCCCAGACTTCGGAAATAGGCCCTCGTTAAATGCACCTTGAATCAGCAGGGGAGGAATCACCGACAGTGCAGCCGATATCAGAATCAAGCTGATGGTGACAAACAGCTGGGCTCGATGAGGCTTGAATAACTGAACGATTCGTTTACCGAGATTTGCGATTTTCGGAGCCTCAGCATTGCGCTTGCGAATTTGATCTGGGTCTGAAGAAAAGCGGCCCATAGGGCCACCGCCACCTGGGCCATGCATGGTCATAGCCTTGAGTCTACTTCTTGATGAAGTTGGTCACGACCCGCAGAAAGTCGGCGGCTTGTTCTTCGTGAGCTAAGTGACCTGCTTCTGGCACGAGGTAGATCTTGTGGCCGGGAATGCGTTCGGCAACCTTGAAGCTGTATTCCACCTTGATGATTTCATCGTGCTGTCCGGTGATTACCAAAACCGGAAGTTCGAATCGCCAGAGGTTTTCGCGCACTTGGTTCTTCTGCGATGCCGACAGAAAGCGCCAGAAGCGTAAAGTCCATTCTGGGTTTTCGAGGGGTTGGCGGTAGCCATCGATGATTTCTTGTGACGGCCCACCTTCGGCGAACCAACTCTTATAGAGAATCTGCATGCCTGTTTTGTCAAAGTTGATGAGGCGTTTAGCCATTGGCTTTTCGAACGCCCTGTGTCGCAAAAGTTTTCCGACGAAGTTGGGAATCGGCGCTTTTCTCCAGATGGCTGGAGACTCAAGAATCAACTTTTTGACTTTGCCTGGGTTTCTGAGCGTGTATTCGGCTGCAACCAAACTTCCAGAGGAGTGGCCAACCAAAATGACGTCACGACCTTTTGCCTCTTTGTCGATGATTGCGTCGAGAAGCTGCACTTGCCCGGCAAGCGAGTAGGGGTCGTTGCTTTCGGTGCGTTCCGCAGTTGGCGTGTTTCCGAAACCGGGGCGGTCGTAGGCGATCACTTGACCAAGTTCGCTCAGCGGTTTCATCACTGTGCGCCACGAAAACAGACTCGCGCCGAAACCATGCAGCAAGATGATGAGACGGTTCGCGCCTGATTGCTGCTCGGTGAGCACAATCGGGTAGTCGAGGTAACTGCGTTGCACGGTTAAAGGTTACGCATAACGCGGATAGTCTTGGGGTATGCCAAAGAGCCCGATTGATGACTATTTAGCAACCGTTCCAGAGCCGCAACGTGCCACTCTCACCGA
>CAWULM010000035.1:0-7251 GCA_963923635.1 uncultured Micrococcales bacterium
CATGAACCCAAAGTCGGTTACCGAAACCTACGCTGCTATGCGACTAGACATTAACACCCGCCGTTGGGCTGGTGTTCCGTTCTACCTTCGAGCTGGAAAACGCCTAGGCAAGCGTGTTACCGAAATCGCAGTGGTCTTCAAGCGTGCTCCGCAGCAAGTCTTCGAAGCAAGTCAGACCAGCGCGCTCGGTCAAAACGCACTAGTGATTCGTGTTCAGCCTGATGAAGGTGTAACCATTCGCTTTGGCTCAAAGGTGCCTGGTGTTGGAATGCAGGTTCGCGACGTGACCATGGACTTCGGTTACGGTCACGCGTTCACCGAGGCTAGCCCAGAGGCTTATGAGCGACTCATCCTCGATGTATTGCTCGGTGACCCACCACTGTTCCCTCGTCATGAAGAAGTAGAACTTTCTTGGAAGATTCTTGACCCGATCGAAAAGTATTGGGCTAAGAACGGCAAGCCTGAGCAATACAAGCCAGGTTCATGGGGTCCAGCTTCGGCCGACCGCATGATGGAGCTTGACGGACGTAGTTGGAGAATGCCTTGATCATCGATATTCCAAACACAACCATCTCGGGTGTTTCAAAGAAGCTGGTTCAGATTCGCGAACAGGGTGGCGCTGTCGCTCTCGGTCGCGTGCTCACCCTGATCATCTCAACAGACTTCAAAGGCATTGAGCCAGCGATTAAGGCTGCTAACGAAGCCTCTCGCGAGCACCCTTGTCGTATCTTGGTGCTGGCCGAGAATTCAAGCAAGGCCAAGACCGCTGCGCGCCTCGATGCGCAGATTCGTGTTGGCGGAGATGCTGGCGCTTCGGAAGTAATCGTGCTTCGTGCCTACGGTGAAGCGGCCAGCGACCCAGCTAGCCTAGTGACCGGACTGCTATTGTCAGATGCACCAATTGTCGCTTGGTGGCCTAACGAGGCGCCTCATAAGGTTTCTGACTCCCCTATCGGTCGCATTGCGACTCGTCGCATCACCGATGCCGCTTCGCAGGCTGACCCGCACAAGTACCTGCGCCAACTGGCTAGCACCTACGAACCGGGTGACAGTGATTTCGCGTGGACACGTCTCACCCTGTGGCGTGCTCAGCTCGCAGCAATTCTCGACCAGCCACCGTACGACCCGGTTGTTGGTATTGAGGTGACCGGTGCGGTTGACTCCCCTAGCACCGATCTGTTGGCTGCCTGGCTGGAGCTTCAGCTCAAGGTCAAGGTCAAGCTTGTGCGTACAGCTCGTGGAAAGGCTGTACACGGCATTCGTGGTGTAAAAATCAAGCGTGCCTCTGGTGACATCGAAATCGTTCGCAACGTGCCAGACGTAGCCACATTGATTCAACCGACACAGCCGACCCGAGAGATTACTCTTCCACGTCGTTCGCTTCGTGACTGCCTAAGTGAAGACCTGCGCCGACTCGACCCTGACGATCTATTCGGTAAAGTCATCACAAAGTCATTCAAACCTGCTCCTAAAAAGGCACCCGTCAAGAAGGCTCCAGCTAAGAAGGTTAAGTAGTGTCAGTTGATCTAGTTCAACTAGCCGATGCAAACGCTGTAGCAATCGAGGCCGCTGCGCTGCTTCATGCCACGGCTGCGTCACTTAGCAAAACGCAACCTGAAGTGCACATCGCTGTAACCGGCGGTACCGTCGGCATTTTGATGCTGGCGAAGGCGGCCGAACTCGACTGGGCCGACATCGACACTAACAAGCTTCACTTTTGGTGGGGTGACGAAAGATTCGTTGAGGCCCAGTCGAAAGACAGAAACTTCCTGCAGGCAATCACGGCTTGGCCAGCTTTGGCCGATATGCCAAACCTCCACCCATTTCCGTCTGCCGATGAAGGCTTAACCTTGGATGATGCTGCCGAGCAGTTTGCGGAAGTGGTCGAGCAGAGCCTGCCAAAGTTTGATCTGGTTTTCTTGGGTGTTGGTCCCGATGGTCACGTGGCAAGTCTCTTTCCAGGAAAGTCCACTTTGAAGTCGTTGGATAGAGTGCTTGCAGAACACGACTCGCCTAAACCGCCACCAGCACGTCTGACCTTTTCTTTGCTCGAGTTAAACCGTGCAGATCGAGTATGTTTTGTAGTCGCCGGTGTTGATAAGGCAGACGCTGTTTCAGTTGCCTGGAGTGACGATAGTTCATCGCTTCCAGTTGGCTTGGTTGCAGGCGTCGAAAACACTCTTTGGCTGACGGATTCGTCAGCGACATCGAAGCTTTACTAAATTACTTGTCGGCAGCTACGGCTGCTGTGCGACGTGCGCGAATCGCTTCTAGAGCCTCTTCAAGCAGAGCCTTTGCTTCTTCGTCGGTGCGACGTTCTTTGACATAAGCCAAGTGAGTTTTGTAGGGCTCGTGCTTTGCGATGGTTGGTGGGTTGTTCTTGTCTTGGCCAGCCGGAAGACCGCAGTTTGGACAGTCAATCTCAACCGGAATTTCTTCAACCTCTACAGTTGCTGAGTACTGCTGGACAGTTTCGTGTGAGTTCGTGCAGTAGTAAGTCTTAGTGACTCGTTCGTACTTTCCGGTGTTCATCTGTAGCAGTCCCCCATTCGGTTTCGAAAGTTACTGACCAATTCCGAAGCGTACAAAGAGCCCCAGAACGATGATGATGACGATCCAGGCAACGCCGAGTGCGACCGAGATACGGTTAAGGTTTCGTTCAGCGACACCGCTCGATTGCATGGTGGTAGTCACACCGCCACCGAACATGTCGCTGAGGCCTCCACCGCGCCCCTTGTGCAGCAAAATCAGCAGGATTAGCAAAAGGCTAACGATGCCGAGGAGCACCTCGAGACCAATACGTAGAGCGACCATGTTTTCCTTTAAAAGTAGGTTCAGATGAAATTATAGAGCGAGATGCTTCTGGAACCGAGCGATACCGCTGAACTCGTCGGCGTCTAGGCTGGCGCCACCAACCAGCACCCCGTCAACCTCTGGGCTGCGCAGGTATCCGGCCACGTTGGCAGCCTTCACCGAGCCGCCATACAGAATGCGGGTCTTCTCTGCGACCTCTTCGCCAACAGCCTCTGCGATCGCTGCACGAATCTTCGCGCAAACCGAGGCAGCCACCTCAGGAGTCGCAACCTTGCCAGTGCCAATGGCCCAAACAGGCTCGTAGGCGATGACAAACTCTGAAAGCTGAGGCTGATCGGCAAGTGCCGCCAGGGTCTGGCGAACCGGAACTGCTGCCGCACCTTCCGACTCGAGTTCGGCTTCGGTCTCGCCTACGCAGATGACCGGGGTTAGGTTGTGGCGGAAAGCGGCTGCTACCTTGTCGTGCACGATCTGGTCGTTTTCAGCGTGATACTGGCGACGTTCACTGTGGCCGATTAGCACGTAGTTCACGTTCAACTTCTTGAGGGCTAAACCAGAAACTTCGCCGGTGTAGGCGCCTGAATCGTACTGGCTAATGTCTTGAGCGCCGAGCTTGATTGGCAGTTCATCACCCTCGATAAGGTTCTGAATGCTTCGAATCGAAGTGAATCCCGGGAAGACGGCGACTTCGGCGGTGCTGTAGTCGTGAGCGGTGTCTTTTAGAGTCCATGCGACTTTTTGCACCAGAGCGATTCCCTGTTGGTGATCTAGGTTCATCTTCCAGTTGCCGGCGATGAGAGCTACGCGATTAGTCATTGAGAACCTCTAGTCCTGGAAGTTTCTTGCCCTCGAGGAATTCGAGGCTTGCGCCACCACCGGTTGAGATGTGGCCGAAGGCTGCGTCTTCAAAACCTAGTTGGCGAACGGCTGCCGCAGAGTCGCCACCTCCGACGACTGAAAGTCCGTCGACTTCGGTTAGTGCCTGAGCCACTGCACGAGTGCCACCGGCGAATTTGTCGATTTCAAAAACACCCATCGGACCGTTCCAGAAAACTGTCTTCGATGACTTCACTTCGCTTGCGAAACGCGCGGCTGAATCTGGACCAATGTCCAAGCCAAGACCAGTTGCGCCAAATGGGGAGCTCTCGATTGCGTCAGCTGCGGTAACTGCTACCTCTGCATCAGCACCAAATCTGCTGGCCACGACGATGTCCGTTGGTAGAACTACTTCGACGCCGAGTTCTTCGGCTCTAGCTAGGTAACCCTTAACGGTGTCGACCTGGTCCGCTTCAAGAAGCGAAGCGCCAACCTTGTGGCCAAGTGCGTACAGGAAGGTAAAGACCATGCCACCGCCGACCAGCAATTTGTTGACTCGTGGCAGCAGGTGGTCGATTACACCAAGCTTGTCGCTCACCTTTGAACCACCGAGTACCACGGCGTATGGGCGTGCCGGGTTTTCGGTTAGTTGGTGCAGAACCTCTAGCTCTTTTTCGATCAAGAAGCCCGCGTAGGAAGGCAGCACCTGAGCAAGTTCGTAAACCGACGCTTGCTTGCGGTGTACTACGCCGAAACCATCAGAAACAAAGATGTCTCCGAACTCGGCAAGTTTTTTAGCGAACTCTAGGCGCTCGTTTTCATCCTTGGAAGTTTCACCTGGGTTGAAGCGTAGGTTCTCGAGAACTACTACCCCACCCTCGGCTAGAGCTTTCACAGCACCAGCAGCATCGGCGCCGACCGTGTCGGTGGCGAAAAGCACCTCTTGGCCAAGCAGTTCGCCAAGGCGAATGGCGGCTGGCTCAAGTGAATACTTAGCTTCTGGCGCACCCTCAGGGCGACCTAGGTGCGAGATCACAACGACCTTCGCACCTTGGTCAACCAGGTACTTGATGGTAGGAAGCGAAGCAACGATGCGACCGTCATCGGTAATGACTTTTCCGTCTAGCGGAACGTTGAAGTCGCAACGAATGACTACGCGCTTGCCGTTAAGTGATGAAATTTCTGAGAGCTTGCGCAAGAGATTACTTTCTTGATCTTCGCTAGAAGATGTTTAGAGCTTCGCTGCAACCAGTTCGGTTAGTTCGACCAGGCGGTTCGAGTAACCCCACTCGTTGTCGTACCAAGAAGAAATCTTGACGGTGGTTCCGCCGATTACCTTGGTTAGCTGAGCGTCGAAGATCGACGAGTGTGGGTCGGTAACGATGTCGCTCGAAACGATTGGGTCTTCGGTGTATTTCAAAATGCCCTTTAGCGGACCTTCTGCAGCAGCAGCCTTGTAAGCAGCCTTGATCTCGTCAATGGTGACTTCGCGCTTAGCAACCAAGGTCAGGTCAGTGATCGAACCGGTTGGAACTGGAACGCGAAGTGCGTAACCGTCTAGCTTGCCCTTTAGTTCAGGAAGAACTAGGCCGATTGCCTTGGCGGCACCGGTTGATGAAGGAACGATGTTGATCGCTGCAGCACGTGCGCGACGGAGGTCGTTGTGAGGGCCATCCTGGAGGTTCTGGTCAGCGGTGTAAGCGTGAACAGTGGTCATCAGACCGTTCTCGATACCGAAGGTGTCGTTGAAGACCTTGGCCAGTGGAGCCAAGCAGTTGGTGGTGCAAGATGCGTTCGAGATGATGTGGTGCTTCTCGCTGTCGTACAGCTCGTCGTTCACGCCGATAACGAAAGTGCCGTCTTCACCAGTTGCAGGAGCCGAGATCAAAACCTTCTTTGCGCCAGCTTCGATGTGCTTCTTGGCGTCTTCAGCGTTGGTAAAGCGACCGGTCGACTCGATAACGATGTCAACACCAAGGCCACCCCAACCAAGGTTTGCTGGGTCGCGCTCTGCGAGAACCTTGATCACGTTGCTGCCAACGATGATGTTTTGGCCGTCAACGCGGACATCCTGGTCTAGGCGACCAGTTACTGAGTCGTACTTAAGGAGGTGTGCCAAAGCTGCTGGGTCGCTGAGGTCGTTAACCGCAACGATTTCTAGCTCGCTACCCTTAGCCAGCGCTGCGCGCAGGTAGTTACGTCCGATTCGGCCAAAGCCGTTGATGCCAACACGAGTAGCCATCATTTCTCCAATGTTTAGTCGCGCCAAAGCGCTGTTTTATTTAGGAATCTTGGGGTTACTGCGGCACATCCTCGGGCGCAAATACCACTATCAGATTAGCAGTAGACCGCCAGTTTTAGCCTTAGCAGCCTCAAATCGAGCCTGCACATTAGGCCACGAAACGATGTTCCAGAAGGCCTTAACGTACTCTGCTTTGACGTTCAGGTAGTCCAGGTAGAAGGCGTGCTCCCACATGTCTAGCATCAGTAGCGGGATGCTGGCAGTGGCAATGTTGCCCTGCTGGTCGTACAGTTGCTCGATGATCAATTTCTGACCCAAGGTGTCCCAGGCCAAGAAGGCCCAACCAGAGCCCTGAATGCCCAGTGCAGCTGCGTTGAAGTGGGCTACGAAGGCATCAAATGAGCCAAAGTACTCGTCGATGGCTGCCGCCAGGTCACCGGTCGGCTTGTCGCCACCCTCTGGCGAGAGGTTAGTCCAAAAAATGCTGTGGTTGATGTGGCCAGCCAGGTTGAAGGCGAGGTCCTTCTGCAGCTTGTTGACCCAGGCAAAATCGTTCTTTTCGCGAGCTTCGGCTAGTGCGTCGAGGGCGGCGTTAGCGCCATTTACGTAGGCCAGGTGGTGCTTGTCGTGGTGCAGTTCCATGATCTTGCCCGAAATGCTTGGTTCTAGGGCTCCGTAGTCGTAGCCGAGGTCAGGAAGTGTGTACTTGGTCATGATTTTCTCCTTATTTGAGTACTAAGTTGAGGTGGCTTCGGTCTATTCCGCGTCTTCGGGTAGGAAGGCGTCGGTTAGCGGAATTCCGAGTTCTTCCGCACGTTTGTCAGCCATGGCAAGCAGGCGGCGAATGCGTCCTGCAATGGCATCCTTGGTCATTGGCGGATCGCTAAGGTGACCCAATTCATCTAGGCTGGCCTGCTTGTGCTTGAGGCGAAGCTGGCCGGCATATGCCAAATGCTCGGGAATATCATCGCCGAGGATCTCGAGGGCTCTAGCCACTCGTGCTCCAGCTGCTACGGCCGCTTGCGCGCTGCGTCGCAGGTTTGCATCGTCGAAGTTAGCGAGGCGGTTTGCAGTTGCGCGAACTTCGCGACGCACTCGGAGTTCTTCCCAGTTGGTGACCTGGCGGTGAGCTCCCATATGCACGAGCATGGCAGAGATTGCCTCACCTTCGCGTACTACGACTCGGTGCACACCGCGCGCTTCGCGTGCCTTGGCGGTGATGTTTAGTCGACGAGCAACGCCGACCAGCGCCATCGCGGCTTCATTGCCTGGGGCTGTGATCTCGAGGGCAGCTGAGCGACCGGGGTCGGTTAGTGAACCGTGACTCAAGAATGCTCCGCGCCAAATCGCGCCTGCCTCTTCGATTGTCCCGGCGACCA
>CAWULM010000036.1:0-6983 GCA_963923635.1 uncultured Micrococcales bacterium
AACAATGTTGCAGATAGCAGAAGCGAATGATTCCCACCGGAAATCTGGTTCGTAACCGGTGAGGTAAAGGAAACTTTGACCCGCTTCGTCTTGGACCAGGTGAATACTTAGCTCAGGCTGCTGGTATTCGGTAATGTGATCTTTTTCGAAAAGCATCACTGGGCGTCTAGCTCGGTAGTCTATGAGCTCATCGGCGTTGAACCGAATTACCTCTTGACTTTCAAGATTCGAGAAGATGCTGATTTTTGTTTGAGCAATGCTTCCACCTGCGTCGGTGAAACCATCTAAGCCAGCAATCAATGGAAGCCCGAGCGGAATGGACTCCATGGAAGTTACGAACTCGTAGAGAGAGTTGCGATTCATAAGCTCTATTCTAAAACTCGCAGTTAGGCTGTAGGTATGTCTACTCCAAAGTTCGCAGTAATCAATAAGTCAGCAGCACCAAAAGCCAACCAAGCGGTTGTGTACGCCGTAGTCACAGATGGCGCCTCCGTAATAATCAGTGGTCTCGAAAAGTCGCATGAACTGGCAACTTTGAACCTTGGCGCCATTGGCGCGAAAGCAACCAAAGAGCACACGGTTCGAGTCGCATCAGCCGCCGGCGGAAGCTACCTTCTTATTGGTTCTGGAGCCAAGGAACTAACCAGCGCGACACTCCGCGAGCTGGCTGGAGCGGCTACTCGGGCTCTAGCAGGAGTGAAGAACATTGTTCTTGCTTTACCAACTACCTCAGCCGAACAGGCGCTCGCTGCGCTTGAAGGCGCAGCAATCGGAAACTATCGATTCGAGTCTTTCAAAGGCAAGCCAACCGCCTCGGTCCTCGAGAACGTGACCGTCGTCACGAACCACAAACCAAAACCTGCCGCCTTGGCAGATCTAAACGTGACCGTGGAGGCCATGGCCGCCGTTCGAGACATGGCTAACACTCCACCAAACGTTCTCTATCCAGCAACTATGGCAGCCGACATTGTGAAGGCCGCCAAAGGTACGGGCGTGAAGGTGACCGTACTTACCGAGAAAGAATTGAAAGCCAACCGCTTGGTAGGCATTTTGGCCGTTGGACAAGGTTCAACCCGTGGGCCGCGTATGGTCAAACTCGAATACAAACCCGCTGGCGCTAAACGTCACCTTGCCTTGGTCGGTAAGGGCATCACGTTTGACTCGGGAGGCCTAACCCTGAAGCCGGGCATTGGCATGCTGGGCATGAAGTACGACATGACCGGTGCGGCAACCGTCGGCCACGCCATCCTCGCTATTGCGCGCCTTGGGCTCAAGGTTCGAGTCACCGCTTACATGTGTGTAGCAGAAAACCTGCCATCGGGATCGGCCAGCCGCCCGAACGACGTGATTCGATACCGCAATGGTAAAACCGTCGAAATCACCAACACCGACGCCGAAGGGCGCTTGGTGCTTGCCGACGGGCTGATTCTGGCCAGCGAATCGAAGCCAGATTTGATCGTGGATGTTGCCACCTTGACCGGAGCAGCAACCGTAGCCCTGGGCACTCGCCACACCGGACTGATGGGTAACGATGAAGGCACCGAGGCCCTGCTGGAAGCGGCTAAAAAGGTTGATGAGAAGGTTTGGCGCATGCCGCTTTCAGAGGAACTAAGGGACAACCTGAAGTCTGAGGTAGCCGACATGGTCAACTCGAAGCTGGGCGACCCTGCCGGAGGAATGATGGTCGGAGGCCTATTCCTGAGCGAATTCGTTGGCAATAAATCAAAGACCAGTGAGGACCAGTTGGCCTGGGCTCACCTCGACATCGCCTCTACTGCCAACAACGGGGGCGCTCCTTATGGTTACTTGGGCAAAGGCCCAACCGGAGTGATCTTCAGAACATTGATTCAAACCGCTCGAGACCTTGTCTAGTAGACTCTAAGCATTCCCCGAAACCAGATGGAGTAATCGTGGCTGACCACAATTTCGACGTAGTAATTCTCGGTGGCGGAAGTGGTGGCTATGCAGCCGCTCTTCGCTCAGCCCAACTTGGTAAGTCAGTTGCACTTATCGAAAAGGACAAACTCGGAGGAACCTGTCTTCACCGCGGTTGCATTCCAACCAAGGCCCTACTTCACAGCGCTGAAGTTGCTGACGTGACCAAAGAAGCTGCTGCTTTCGGAGTCAACGCACAATTCCACTCAATCGACATGAACGTCGTCAACAAGTACCGCGATGGCATCATCGACCGCCTGTTCAAGGGTTTGTCTGGACTTGTTGGTTCAAAGAACATCACCGTGGTAGCTGGCGAAGGCCGACTGACTGGCCCAAAGACCGTGACCGTAAATGGTGACACCTACACTGGCGCCAACGTTGTCTTGGCGACTGGTTCATACTCTCGTTCACTACCTGGCCTCGAAATCGGCGGTCGTGTCATCACTTCGGAGCACGCACTCCAACTCGACTTCGTACCTGGCAAGGTCTTGGTTCTAGGTGGTGGAGTTATTGGTGTCGAATTCGCATCAATCTGGAAGTCTTTCGGTGCAGAAGTTACCGTCATTGAGGGGCTGCCGAGCCTAGTTCCGAACGAGGATGCCTCAGTCTCGAAGGCCCTCGAACGCGCATTCCGCAAGCGCGGCATTGAATTTAAGACTGGCGTTCGCTTCTCTGGAGTGACCCAACACGAAAATGGTGTGGTGGTAACCCTCGAAGATGGCACAACCCTAGACGGCGAACTGCTTTTGGTTGCAGTTGGACGCGGACCGAACACAGCAAACCTCGGATACGAAGAGCAGGGTCTGAACATGGATCGCGGCTTCGTTCTTACCAACGAACGCCTGCAAACCAACTTGCCAGGTGTTTACGCAGCCGGTGACATCGTTCCTGGGCTGCAACTTGCACACCGCGGATTCCAGCAGGGAATCTTCATCGCCGAAGACATCGCAGGCTTGAAGCCGGCGGTAATCGACGAGAACGGAATCCCAAAGGTTACCTACTGCGAACCTGAGATCGCGAGCGTCGGTTTGACCGAGGCCAAGGCCAAGGAAATCCACGGCGCAGAAAACGTTTCGGTGTACGAGTACAACCTCGGTGGAAACGGTAAGAGCCAGATTCTTGGTACCGCAGGATTCATCAAACTCGTTCGCAAAAACAATGGCCCTGTGATTGGTGTGCACATGATCGGTTCTCGCGTCGGCGAGCAAATCGGTGAAGCTCAGCTAATCGTCAACTGGGAAGCATACCCAGAAGATGTTGCTACCCTGGTGCACGCACACCCGACCATGAACGAAGCCATTGGAGAAGCTCACCTAGCCCTTGCTGGTAAGCCACTTCACGCACACGCCTAGTATTGATTTAGACCCAAAAGGAACATCAGAAAATGAGCGAATCAGTAGTCTTGCCAGCCCTCGGTGAAAGCGTCACCGAAGGCACCGTAACTCGTTGGTTGAAGAAGGTTGGCGACACCGTCGCTGTCGACGAGCCGCTAGTAGAAATTTCGACCGACAAGGTTGACACCGAGATTCCTTCACCATTCGCTGGTGTGCTCGAGCAAATCTTGGTGCAAGAAGACGAGACCGTTAACGTCGGTGGCGTACTGGCAATCATCGGCTCTGGTGCCGGCGCTGCTGCAGCTCCAGCTGCGCCAGTCGAGGCTCCAGCTCCGGTCGTTGCAGAACCAGTTGCCGCACCTGTTGTCGAAACTCCTGCACCAGTAGTGGCTGCACCAGTAGTGGCTGCACCGGCTCCGGTGGCCACTCCTGCCCCTGCGCCTGTTTCGACCTCTGACGCAGGCTACGTAACCCCATTGGTTCGAAAGCTTGCAAGTGAATCAGGCGTTGATCTTCACTCAGTTTCTGGCACCGGTGTCGGTGGAAGAATTCGCAAGGATGACGTTCTCGCTGCCGCCGGTTCAGTTACTCCAGTAACTGCATCACCAGCAGCTCCAGCGGTCGCACATGTTCAGGCGGCGCCATCTTCGTTGCGTGGCACCACCGAGCAAATGACTCGACTACGCAAGGTTCTTGCCGAGCGCGCAGTTGCTTCAATGCAACAGTCCGCACAGCTAACCACCGTGGTTGAGGTTGACGTCACTCGCATCGCCGCACTGCGCAGCAAAGTGCAGAGCAAGTTCGTAGCAGCCACCGGAGGCAAGCTGAACTTCATGCCGTTCTTCGCCTTGGCGGCTGCCGAGGCATTACGCGTTCACCCGAAGCTAAACGCATCGATCGATGGTGACAACATCATTTACCACGCAAGCGAAAACATTTCATTTGCGGTAGACACCGAGCGTGGACTGCTAACCCCAGTTATTCGCGACGCGGCCTCGCTCAACATCGCACAGATCGCTGGTCAAATTGCTGACCTTGCGGCTCGCACTCGTGAAAACAAGCTGAAGCCAGACGAACTTGCTGGTGGCACCTTCACGCTGACCAATACTGGTTCACGCGGTGCTCTATTCGACACCCCAGTGGTATTCCTTCCGCAGGTCGCCATTCTCGGGACCGGAGTCGTGAGCAAGCGCCCAGTAGTGATCACCACCGAAGATGGCACCGACACAATCGCCGTTCGCAGCATGGTCTACCTAGCACTTAGCTACGACCACCGCTTGGTCGATGGTGCAGATGCAAGTCGCTACCTGGTTGATGTTAAGAAGCGCCTAGAAGAAGGCAACTTCGAAGCTAACCTCGGTATTTAGTTCAGTCGCAGAGCGCGAAGAGTTTTCGAACTCTTGATCACTTGCATGCGAAAAGTTCTTTTTTCGCACGCAACGCTTACATTTTGTAGCTGCACTCCCCCAAAGGTCACCCATTTGTCAGGCTGCAGTTTGGTTATTGCCAGCTTCTGAACTTCGTCAGCGCATTGCACTTTGTGAATCACCGGTTTAGTTCTCTCTGCCACAACGGAAGCTTTGGTGGGCCAAAGACCGACTGCGAGCAATACACCCGGAACCGCCAAGAACACCCATGCGTTTTTCGGTATCTGAATGCGGCTTCGGGCAGAGGCATGGGAATTCGGAACAATGAGTCGATTGCGAGAGTCGAAATCAAAAACAAGACCTTCGGACTGCAAACGCTTCACTTCATTAAGCAAATCACCGTTTGCGGGTAGGTGCAGTCGTTTCCATCCGCGGCGTTCTGCAGGTTTGCGGCGATGAGGGTGTGCAAGGTGACGCGAAGCCATCTGCCGATTCTTTCAAGGCATGGGCTGCGAGTTTGCTGTTCGAGTCATATTGTGTAAAACCGCACCATCCATGAACTTACAATCGAAAGGTGCCAGAATTCCTAACCGCTGGATTGAACCCAAACTTTGTCGATTACATGGCAGCTTGGGAACTTCAGCGTAAGGTTCATGCCGATGTGGTTTCAGGTGCGAGACCTGACACTGTCATTCTTCTAGAGCATGACTCTGTCTTCACGGCAGGAAAACGAACCGAAGACTCCGAACGCCCAACTGACGGCACTCCCGTAGTCGACGTAGACCGTGGTGGCAAGATCACCTGGCACGGCCCGGGTCAACTAGTCGGTTACCCAATCATGAGGCTGCCAGACCCAATTGATGTAGTTGGATACGTTCGTTGGCTAGAACAAGTTTTGATCGACACATGTGCCGAGTTCGGGCTGAAAACCGAACGTGTGGCGGGACGATCTGGGGTCTGGGTGCCGGTGGGTGAAACCCACGAAAAGGTGGCCGCTATTGGTATTCGGGTGGCAGAACACACCGCGATGCATGGTTTTGCCCTGAACTGCAACAACTCACTCGCACCTTACGACACCATCATTGCCTGTGGAATCCGAGACGCGAAGACTACAACCATGTCCGAGCAGCTTGGATTTGAAGTAACACCTGCGATGGCGGCTGAAGTTGTTATGAGAAAATTGAACAAGATAGAAAAGGTTCAACGTGACTGAACAGCCTAAGCCAGAGCGCAAAATGCTTCGCATCGAGGCTCGTAATGCAAGCGTGCCAATCGAACGTAAACCCGAGTGGATTAAGACGCGGGCCAAAATGGGGCCTGAGTACCAAGCGCTGCACTCATTGGTGAAGAGCGAGTCACTTCACACCGTCTGCCAGGAAGCTGGCTGCCCGAACATTTATGAGTGCTGGGAAGATCGGGAAGCAACCTTCCTCATCGGTGGTGCTCAGTGCACCCGCCGCTGTGACTTCTGCCAAATCGACACTGGCAAGCCATCACCACTTGACCGCGACGAACCCCGACGAGTTGGCGAATCGGTAAAGACCATGGATCTTCGCTACGCCACCGTCACCGGTGTTGCCCGAGACGACCTCGAAGATGAAGGTGCGTGGCTTTACGCTGAAACCATTCGTCAAATTCACCAGCAATCACCGGGCACAGGTGTCGAGATTTTGGTTCCTGACTTTTCTGGGAAACCTGAACTTCTGCAACTGGTTTTCGACGCTGCCCCCGAAGTCTTCGCTCACAACGTTGAAACAGTTCCGAGAATCTTCAAACATATTCGCCCGGCTTTCACCTACGAACGTTCGCTGGATGTTTTAACACAGGCTCGAAATGCAGGCATGGTCACCAAATCAAACCTCATTCTCGGCATGGGTGAAACTCGTGATGAAATCAGTCAGGCCCTTCGCGATCTTTACGAAGCCGGAACCGACATCGTCACGATCACTCAATACCTGCGTCCAACGGTTCGCCACCACCCGATTGACCGGTGGGTGAAGCCTGAGGAATTTGTTGAACTCAAAGAAGAAGCAGAGGCGCTTGGCTACCTTGGCGTCTTGAGCGGACCACTGGTTCGCAGTAGCTATCGCGCTGGTCGCCTCTGGGCATCATCGATGGTTAAGAAGGGTCGCCCGATTCCTGAAAACCTGAAACACCTTGCCGAAGCGGCCGCAAAAGACGGCTTCGTTCAAGCGGTCGGATAGGCTATTCCAATGGCAAAAGACAAGAGCGCTAAAGCAAACGACGGCCGCTGGTCGCAGATTTTCGACCTGTTCGGTAAAACCATCAAGGTTGACAAGCTAGCCCTGGTGTACAGCATCCTGGTTGGTCTCGCTGTGCTTGCCAT
>CAWULM010000037.1:0-6720 GCA_963923635.1 uncultured Micrococcales bacterium
CTCATCGGTGGCAACACCTTCATAAAAAACGTCGACAAGTTTCTTGAAGGTCGCAGTGCCACCGACTAGCTCATAGAAATTTCCGCCAGCTTTTTGACCGTCGGGCATCGTGATGCGAACGGTCTCGATTTTAGGTTGCTGTTCTTCGGTCACTTTATTTGTTGATAACGATGGTGTTGCCAGTTGAAAGAGGGATCTTCGCCGCGCGTAGCGCAATCAAGATTTCTTCGCGAAGCACTCGAGCGATCTCATCGCGGTGCTTAGGTGTTACTTCTTGGGCAACACGAATGGAAATCTGATCTCCGGTTAGATCTTGAATGCCCCAAACCTCCGCCTGGCCGATCAGTTCGCCGTTATCTTTGCGAGCTGCTGCTACCTTTTCGGTGGCTCTTGAAATTGCCGCCTTTGCGGCATCCACGTCTACGTCGCCAGCGAGTGTGACATCGAGAATCACGCGCGACCAACCTTGCGATTTGTTTCCAACTCGAACTATTTCGCCATTGCGCACGTACCAGAGCGTGCCTTCGACATCGCGAATCTGCGTGACGCGCAAACCGACTTGCTCAATCACACCGCTGGCTTCTCCAACGTCAACGCTGTCACCGACACCGAATTGGTCTTCAAACAATATGAACAGACCGCTGATTAGGTCACGAACCAGTGACTGTGCTCCGAAACCGACACCAGCACCGAGAATTCCGGCACCGGCGATGATCGCACCAACAGCGATACCTAATTCGCTGAGAGCAGCACTGACTACCGTGATAGTGATCGACCAGGTAATCAGGTTGCTCAATACCGAACCGATGGTGTTGGTGCGAGCAACGACTCGGGCTTTTGCAATTGGTGATGAATCTTCGTGCACGCCATCGACTACACGCTTGACAATTCGCTTCACGGAAGCGATGAGAATGGCGCGGGCAATGACACCGCCCACCAAAATCAGAACAATGACGATTGGTGTGTGCCAGTTATTCCAGAAATCGGTGAGCAATTGCATTAGCGGTCAACCTTCTGTGCGCGAAGAGCACGTTCTACTACATCTAGGTTTTCAATCATGATGCGGTGAAGCGCAGGAATTGCCACGATTTCAGGCTTTGCGGCGAACGCACGAGTCTTATCGGCAAGGTCCTGTGTTGCCAGGAAGAACGGATAGGCATTAACCAAGAAGTGATCTGCGATCTTGAAAGTGCGGGTGTTCCAGACGTGCAGCGCAGCCTCGAAGTACCAGTCGACCATCGGCACCAAGAGCTTGGTGTCGTGGTTTCTGATCAGACCCATGCTTCCGTACATCACGTCGTAGTTCGAGAGGCTTTCGTCATAGGCGATTTCTTTGAAGCCAGCTTCTTTTGCTTCGGCGGTGCGAATCGACATGCGAGCCATGATTGCTTGGCGTGACCCATTTGCGGTGTCGTCCTGAGCAAGCAGTTCCTCGATTTCTTTGAGGCCGTAGCGACCTTCCATTACGATGCCGTTCATGAGGTCCCACTTCATGTCTGCGTCGATTGCAAGACCTGGGATCACCTCTGTTCCACGGTAGAGACCTTCCAGAATGTCGCCGTGCTCAGGAATTTCAGCAAAGTAGGTTGCAAACTTCACGAACATCAGCTGGTTGTTAGACCCTGGCTTTGCCTTGCGTGCAAGTTCAATCAAACGAGCGAAGGCGTCGACGATTGCATCGTGACGACGTGCTGGGTCGGTGTAGATCTTCACCGTAGTTAGCAACTGTCGCAACACAGTGGTCAAGGTGGTGCCGTGGTCTTCTTCACCAAGGTTGTTCAGAATCAGGTCGATGAAGTCTCGAGCGGAACCTTCGCCGTCACGGGTTGCATCCCAGGCGCAGCCCCAGACCAGTGAACGTGCCAGCGGGTCACGGAGCTTGCTTAGGTTGTCGACTGCAAACTTCATCGACTCGGCGTCGAGGCGAAGCTTCGCGTAGGTGAGGTCTTCATCATTGAGAAGAATCAAGCTTGGACGATCGAGGCCAACCAATTCAGGAATGTCGGTCAGCGCGCCATCGATGTCTACTTCAATGCGGTGAGTGCGAACCAGTTCGTCGCCAACCATGTTGTAGAAACCAATACCCATTAGGTGTGGGCGAAGGGTTGGGTACTTGGCAGGTGTGGTTTGCTCGACGGCGAACTTAGTGATCTTTCCGTTTTCACTTTCGACACGAGTGTGCAGCGTGTTCACTCCAGCGGTCTCGAGCCACAGCTTGCTCCAGCTCTTAAGTTCACGGCCGCTAGCAGCTTCAAGCTCATCGAGCAGGTCGCTCAGAACGGCGTTCTTGAACTCGTGTTTCTTGAAGTAGTTGCCAACTCCGCGCTCAAAGTTCTCTCGTCCTACGTAAGCGCCGAGAAGCTTCAATACAGATGCTCCCTTTGCGTAGGTAATTCCGTCGAAGTTCACCTGAACATCTTCGAGATCATTGATAGGTGCAACGACCGGGTGAGTCGATGGAAGTTGGTCTTGGGTGTAAGCCCAAGCCTTCTCGCTGAATGCGAAGGTAGTCCAGGCGTCTTTCCATTCGGTTGCCTCAGCTACACCGAGGTGCGAGGTGTACTCAGCAAATGATTCGTTGAGCCACAGATCATTCCACCACTTCATGGTGACCAAGTCGCCGAACCACATGTGGGCTAGCTCGTGAACGATGGTGACAACGCGACGTTCGCGAAGCGACTCAGGCACTACCGAACGGAACAGGTACTGCTCGTTGAAGGTAACCGCGCCGGCGTTTTCCATTGCGCCAGAGTTGAACTCGGGAACGTAGAGCTGGTCGTACTTCTCGAACGGGTATGGGTAGCTGAAGGTCTTTTCGTAAAACGCGAACGCTTCGGTGGTCTTCTCGAAGAAGTACTCGGCATCCATGAAGTCTTCCATCGACTTGCGAGCAAATACGCCCAGAGGAATGATACGACCATCGCTCGATGTCAGAGAACCGCGCTTCGACGAGTAAGGGCCGGCGATAAGTGCCGTGACGTAGCTCGATAGTCGAGGGGTTGGCTTAAAGTTCCAGCGGCTAACACCGTCGCGAACTGCGGTTGGTTCTGGGGTTGGTTGGTTCGAAACCACCGCCCAGTGACTTGGTGCGGTGACGTGGAATTCGAAAGTGGCCTTGAGGTCAGGTTGTTCGAAGACCGGGAACATGCGACGGCTGTCTGGCACCTCGAACTGGGTATAGAGATAGACCTCGCCGTCGGCAGGGTCGACGTAGCGGTGAAGACCCTCACCGGTGTGCATGTAGTGCATGTCGGCGTCGATGACCAGGGTGTTTTCTGCAGCAAGGTTAGGCAGCGCAATGCGCACACCGTCGGCTAGCGCGACATCTAGGTCTTCACCATTCAACTTGATCGAGTAAACCTTTGCGGTGATTGCGTCAATGAAGCTGCTTGAACCAGCCTTTGCGTCAAATTTCACAGTTGTGATGCAGCGGAAGGTTTCTTCGCTGGTGGTGAGGTCTAGTTCTACCAAGTATGAGTGGGTGTGGATGAGATCTGAGCGCTCTGCAGCTTCTACTCTTGTGAGGTTCTCGCCAGGCATGGCTACTCCTATGTAGTCGATAAGGTGAATCTTCGTCTAGCCTAATAGCAAGAAGAAACACTTTATTTCGGAAAACCTCATGCGCCTTAGAACCAGCCCCTTGGTCGAATCGACCGCCGCTGTTGCGGTAGCAATCCTGCTTCTTCTGACCTGGGACCTCACCGCCGGTCCTGCAGGCTTCAGCGTGGCCAATGCCATGCCTTACCAGGTGCTCTTGTTCATCATTCCTAGCTTCACACTGACCACTTTGCTCGGCTTCTTGATTCGCAACTTCACTCGCTGGAGACGCTTCGGCCTGCACAGTGCGCTCAATGCGCTGATGACCACGGTTATCTACCTTTGGTTTAGTGTTCTGCTGCAGGGGCAAACCTCCGGAGCTAGCCAGTCGGTTATACAGTTCTGGCAAGCTTCACCTCTGGTTGCCGGTTTGAGTTTTCAAGTGGGTCTGGTGATCACCTATTGGTTGATGCTGGGCGAGGGTAAGAAACTTCCGAAGACTCAGTACGAAACGAATCCAACAGTTGCCAGCAAGAAACGAAAGAAGAAGTAATGCGCATTCACATTGCTACCGACCATGCGGGTCTAGACCTAAGCCACTTTCTTATTGAGCAGCTAGGTGCAGATGGACACGAGGTGTTCGACCACGGGCCAAAGTCCTATGATCCACTAGACGACTACCCTTCGTTTTGCATCAATGCCGCGCTCGCCGTGATTGCTGACGAGCAGGCCGGTGTGCAAGCCCTTGGCATTGTGCTCGGCGGCTCGGGAAATGGCGAGCAGATTGCCGCCAACAAGGTAAAGGGCATTCGCGCTGCGCTGGTTTGGAATCAATCGACCGCAGTGTTGGCTCGTCAGCACAATGACGCCAACGTGATTGCTGTTGGTGCTCGTCAGCACGAGCAAGCAGAAGTGCTCGAGTTGATTCGCGCCTTCGTGGCAGAGCCATTCAGCCAAGATGAGCGACACATTCGACGCATCGGCAAGATTGCAACCTACGAGCAGACCGGCGACATTCTCTAAACGATGCCAGAGGGTCATACCGTTCATCGAATAGCTGACCATTTTCAGCAACTTTTCGCTGGTAAAAAACTTAAGGTGACTTCACCACAGGGTCGCTTCATTTCCGAGGCCAACCTGGTTAACAATCGAGTACTGCTCTCGGCTTCGGCGGTGGGCAAACAAATGTTTCTGAACTTCGAACACAACCTGTCCATTCGAATTCACCTCGGCATTTACGGTAAGTGGCAATTTCACACCACCAAGATCACTCCAGAGGTGGTTGGTCAAGTGCGCGCCAGATTTACTCACGGTCAACACGTCGCAGATTTGCGTGGCCCCACGGTTTGCGAAGTAATCGACCAAGTGGCAGTTCGGGCAGTGCTCAAACGATTAGGCCCAGACCCGCTGAATGCAAATCCTGGTGGCCGCGAGTCGAAGCGATTCATCGAGCGCGTGAATTCCTCTAAGCAGCCAATCGGGCTTCTGCTGATGAACCAAGAAGTGATAAGCGGCATCGGAAATGTTTACCGCGCTGAATTGCTGTTTCGGGCCGGGATCGAACCACACACTCCAGGAGCGGCGCTAACCACCGAACAGCTCAAAGCCATCTGGGATGACTCAGTCAAACTGCTGCGAGTGGGCGTCAAGACCGGCTTCATGATTACCCGGGACGAATTATTCACCAAGAACCCAGCTAAAGAAGATCGCAACTGGGTTTACAAGCGTGAGGGGCAGCCATGTCGAGCCTGCGGAGCCAAGATTTCATTGGAAATTATGGCCACCAGAAAGCTTTACTGGTGCCCTGGCTGCCAGCGTTAAAAGCTAAACCCCCAGTGTTTTACTGGGGGAGTCTGAGCGGATGACGGGAATCGAACCCGCACCATCAGTTTGGAAGACTGAGGCTCTACCATTGAGCTACATCCGCATTTCACGAAAACGCGATTACCTATACATCTTATGCGATAGAGTTGGTTAGGTTGTTTTGTTCTCTAAGAAAAGACAACACCGGGATGTGGCGCAATTTGGTAGCGCACCTGTTTTGGGTACAGGGGGTTGGAGGTTCAAATCCTCTCATCCCGACCAGTTTTTTAACTTGGTTCTAAAAATGGTCGAATCGACCGAAGTTATGGAGTAGACCTTGAAGTCAACCGTCGAGCGCATCAAGCCAACGCGCGTAAAGATCAGCATCACTGCGAACGAAGAAGACCTTCGCCCAAGCATTGACCACGCTTACAAGCACATCGGCGAAGATGTCGCCATCCCAGGTTTCCGCAAGGGCAAGGTTCCACCTGCGCTACTAGAGAAGCGTGTCGGACGCGAGGCAATCTTGAGCCACGCAATCAACGACGCACTAGACAGCCTTTACCGCCAGGCTCTAGACGAGCACAAGGTTCGTCCACTGAACCAACCTCAGGCCGACATCACGGCGACTCCAAACGCTGCTGACTTCAAGGGTGACCTTGTTGTGACCATCGAAGTTGAGGCTCGCCCAGAATTCAAGGTTCCTGCGCTTGAAGGTTTGAAGATTACCGTTGACGAGGCAAAGGTTGCCGGACGCGACGTCGAGGCAGAGCTTGACTCTCTTCGTGCACGTTTCGGAAAGCTGGTTACCGTAGACCGCCCAGCGCAAAAGGGTGACTTCACCAGCATTGACCTGAAGGCCGAAATCGATGGCAAGACCATCGACACCGCCGACAACATTTCTTACGAAATCGGTTCGGGCAACCTTCTTGATGGCATCGATGACGCTCTAGAAACTTTGACTGCCGGAGAATCAACCACTTTCAAGTCGGTTCTCGTCGGTGGTGACAAGGCTGGCCAGGAGGCTCTGGTTGCAGTGACTTTGAACGCAGTCAAGGAACGCGAACTTCCAGAGTTAAACGACGAGTTTGCCAAGCTTTACAGCGAGTTCGACACGGTTGCTGAGCTAAAGGCAAGCATTGAGTCGCAACTTGGCGCATCGAAGGTTTTCGAGCAGGGTGTTCAGGCTCGCCAGAAGGCAACCGACGCGCTGATTGAGGCCGCCAAGATTCCAGTTTCTGAAGAAGTAATCGAGCAGGAAGTTCACCGTCACCTCGAGGGCGAAGGCCGTCTAGAAGACAAAGAACACCGTGCCGAGGTAGTTGAAGAAACCACCAAGGGATTCCAGTCTCAGATGCTGCTTGACGCCATTGCTGAGGC
>CAWULM010000038.1:0-6563 GCA_963923635.1 uncultured Micrococcales bacterium
CCGGTGTTGCCTGCGAGGTCACTTGCGGCAGCGGCTTTAATCGAAAGCACCACTGCTGCGGTTGCAGCACAGGAGGTAACGGTAACTGAGTAGTTCTTACCTGAACCTGTGACAGTTCCGATGGCGCAGGAGGCACCACTTATGGTGAATGAACTTGCGCTAATTCCGGTGACTGTCTCATCGGCCGTGACCGAATAAACCAAGCTCGTGGCGTTTGAGATTGCCGCCGGTGGTGTGATGCTGAAAGTTGGCCTAACGCGATCGAGAGTTAGCGTCGTCGATGTTGCCACCGCAGCAGGTCCAGCCGTTGCACCGGTAACCGCTTCACTTGCAAGGTTCAGGTTGACGGTGCCGTCGCTGCAACCACTCACGGTGATTGTGTAGTTCGCGCCTGAGCCACTAATGCCACTTACCAAACAACCCGAAGCTGTGCCGGTGAATGAAAAGTCGGTGGCGTCTAGGCCGAGCACGCTCTGGCTAAAGCTCAAGTTGTAATTTGCGGTTAGAGCGTTGCTAAGTGTGACTGCTGGAGCAAATGTCGTAACTGTAGGCGCGTAGGTATAGGTGAGCACTAGCTGCCCATTGCCTGACTTGACTCCAGAGGCGTGTGTTACCGAACTGGTGTAGCCAATGCTCGCGTAGCTTGAGCCGCCACCGCCGCCACCACCGTCTAGACCAGACGGCATTGAGTCGCCTCCACCGCCACCTCCGCTGAAGTAGCCTCCGCCACCACCGCCGCCGCCAGCGATCGAACCAGAACCTCCGGTTCCACCTGCGGTGGCACCACCCGGGGTTCCTGAACCAGCCGAGTTACCTGCACCTCCGAGGCCGCCAGCAGTAAGAGTTGCACCTGCACCACCGGCACCTTGCCCTGAGGTTCCGTTGGCCGCAATGTTTCCACCGCCGGCTCCTCCGGTTCCACCGACCCAACCGCCAGTGCCTCCACCACCGCCGGCAACTATGATTCGATCGCTGCTTAGAGTGCTTAGGCGAATGTCGGTAGAACCACCACCTGAGCCTTCGTCTCCGTGACCAACGCCCGAAATTCCACCACCGTTAAAACCGCCGGCTTTACCGCTGCCGCTGAGGCCGGCGCCACCAACGTAAACATAGAGGCTAGAAGGAATCGAGGTGAACTGACCAGAAACCTTTCCACCCAAGCCTCCCGAGTGGCCACCCTGTGCGCCGTAGGCATCGAAGGACATAGTGCGCACACCGGCCGGCACAGAAAAAAGATAGTAATCACCCGAGTAGTCGAAAGTGACCGTGCAAGACCCGTTGGAACAGGCTGCGGTTGGTGTTGCAGTTACAGCTTGAGCTGGCACTGCCGTGAGCGAACCAGCGAGGGTCGCGAGCAGAGATGCAAGCACACCGAGATGTGCCATGCGCTTTTTCTTTAGTGTTTTCATGCGCAGAAATGTAAAACTCCCGCCAAATTGTTGACGGGAGTTTTACACAGAGCGCTAAGCCAGTGAGTTATGCACAGCTTTTACGTGAGTCACTTGACTAACCGAGGCGAGCCTTAAGGTTGGCCGCCAAAGTTGCCATGAACTCGTCGGTAGTTTGGTAAGCCTGACCTTCACCAACTAGCAGAGCTAGGTCCTTGGTCATGTGTCCAGCTTCAACGGTCTTGATGATGACATCTTCAAGAGTCTCTGCGAACTGTGCAACCTCAGGGGTGTTGTCTAGCTTGGCGCGGTGCATCAGTGCACGAGTCCATGCGTAGATAGATGCGATCGGGTTGGTAGAGGTCTTCTTGCCTGCCTGCCAGTCGCGGTAGTGACGAGTCACAGTTCCGTGAGCTGCTTCGGCGAGCGCCACCTTGCCATCAGGAGTGGTTAGCACCGAGGTCATAAGGCCTAGCGAACCGAAGCCCTGGGCGACGGTGTCTGACTGAACATCGCCGTCGTAGTTCTTACAAGCCCAAACGTAGCCACCCTCCCACTTGAGTGCAGCAGCAACCATGTCGTCGATTAGACGGTGCTCGTAGGTTAGGCCAGCGGCCTTGAACTTGTCGGCGTACTCGTTGTCAAAGACTTCTTGGAAGGCATCCTTGAATGCACCGTCGTAAGCCTTCAAGATGGTGTTCTTGGTCGACAGGTAAACCGGGAAGTTGCGAGCAAGACCGTAGTTGAACGATGCACGAGCAAAGTCGCGAATGCTGTCCATGTAGTTGTACATGCCCATGGCAACACCACCGTGCTCTGGGTATTCGGCAACGGTCATGGTCTGAGGTTCACCACCGTTTGCAGGAGTGTAGGTGATGGTGACGGTACCGGCACCTGGCACCTTGAAGTCGGTTGCCTTGTACTGGTCACCGTGAGCGTGACGACCGATGACGATCGGCTTGGTCCAGCCAGGCACCAGACGTGGAACGTTTGAAATGATGATTGGCTCACGGAAGACGACACCATCAAGGATGTTTCGAATCGTACCGTTTGGTGACTTCCACATTTTCTTCAGACCGAACTCGGTAACGCGAGCTTCGTCTGGGGTGATGGTGGCGCACTTCACGCCAACGCCGTGCTTCTTGATTGCATTTGCGGCGTCGATGGTGACCTGGTCATCGGTTTCATCTCGGTGCTGAACCGATAGGTCGTAGTACTCGAGGTCTACGTCAAGAAAAGGGAGGATGAGTGAGTCTTTGATGTTCTGCCAGATGATGCGAGTCATCTCGTCGCCGTCTAGCTCAACGACCTTGCCAACTACCTTGATTTTGGACACAACAATTCCATTTCATTTGTCTGTGAAACGGGAGAAAAGTCCCGCTTTCATCTAGCCTAGCGGGTTTGGCAACTTAGACTTTCCTTATGAAAATCCGAAGCATTCGTCGCCTTTTGGCCGCTGTAGCCCTGCTCGCTGTGCCGTTCAGCCTGACCCAATTCGTGCCAGCAAACGCGCTGACAAGGCAGGTCGTTGCAGCCCCAGACAAGCCGCTAGACGAGTCAAGCGTCGGTATTCAGATGTTCATGTACAACTGGAACTCGATCGCCAGCGAGTGCACCAACTACATGGGGCCTGCGGGCATTGACTGGGTGCAGGTGTCCCCGCCTCAGGAGAGCGTTGTCGGTTCGCAGTGGTGGGTTCACTACCAGCCGGTTTCTTACAAGATCGAATCAAGCCTTGGCACCCGCGCGCAGTTCGCCGCCATGGTCAACGCATGTAACGCTGCTGGGGTCATGGTTATCGTTGATGCCGTCATCAACCACATGGCAAACACCAGCGGCACCGGCTTTGCTGGCACCGACTTCAGTAAGTACACCTACCCAGGTCTTTACAACCTAGACAACTTCCACGCCGGTCTTGGAATTCACGACCCGAACTACTGTGGCGACCAAATTCAAAACTACGACTCGCTTTGGGAAACCACCCACTGTGAATTAGGTGGTCTTCCTGACCTAGCCACCGAACAAACCGCTGTTCGCGAGAAAATCGCCGGTTACCTAAACGACTTGATCAGTCTCGGTGTTTCTGGTTTCCGCGTAGACGCAGCAAAGCACTTCGGTTCAGATGACCTGCACGCAGTCGTGAACATGCTCGACTCGGTCAACGGTCACGCCCCATACATCATGTCTGAGGTCATCGGAGATGCAACCGTGAACCAGCCGTTTGTCGACTGGGGCAGCAAGGTTTGGGCGTGGAGCATGCCGAACATGATGCAGCAGACCATGGGCTTTGGAAACATGTCCTGGGCCAAGAGCATCGGCTGGACCAACGACTACAACGGCAGCGCAAACACAATCATGATGGTGAGCAACCACGACACCGAACACCACGGCCCTAGCTCGCTTGACTACTCGCTCACCGGCTTGTACCAGCTGGCACACATCTACATGCTTTCGATTCCATACGGTATTCCAGAGCTTTACACGGGATACACCTTCACTTCAGAAGACTCAGGCCCACCTTCGTACTCAAACGGATACGTCAAGAACGCAACTTGCCCAACCGTGAGCTACAAGCCAACCAACATCGTGAAAGATGGCATCTACACCTGTGTCGAACGCTGGCGTGCGATTCAGGGAATGATCAAGTGGCGCGATGCCGCTGGCACTGCCCCAATGACCAATGCTGTTTACACCCGCTACACGGGTGGTTCGAAGCTGGTTAGCTACAACCGTGGCACCAACTGGCTCGCCATGAACCCAACCTCGGTCGTGAAGAAAAACAACCGCGTTCGCACCTGGCTACCGAAGGGCACCTACTGCGACGTGATCTCTGGAGGACGTGGAGCAGCAAAGGCAAACCACACTTGCCTCAGCACCACCATCGTTGTCGACGCTAAGGGTTACGCCACCGTGACCGTGCCAGCGCAGAGTGCGATTGCATTCGGTGCTTTCACCAAGATCAAGTAACCGACTAAACCAGCGAGTCGCGCCAGGCCTTGTGCATTTTGGCGAACTTACCTGTGCCCGCGATTAGCTTGGCAGGGCTGTCGTCTTCAGTGATGCGACCGTGTTCCATAACCAGAACTCGGTCGGCAATCGAAATCGTCGACAGACGGTGCGCAATGATGATGGCTGTTCGGTCAGCAAGCAGCGTCTGCAATCCACGCTGAACCAGGCGCTCGCTCGGAATATCGAGCGAAGCCGTGGCCTCATCAAGAATGAGTACTGCTGGGTCTGCAATGAATGCGCGAGCAAACGAGATCAACTGGCGCTGACCTGCGCTCACACGCCCACCACGCTTGTTCACATCGGTGTCGTATCCATCAGGCAGCGCAGCAATAAACTCGTGCGCACCGACAGCCTTAGCGGCATCCTCGATTTCCTGGCGGGTAGCCAAAGGCTTTCCAAGCGCGATGTTCTCAGCAACCGTTCCAGAGAATAGGTACGCTTCTTGCGTCACCATGACCACGGCACGACGAAGATCTTCGTCGGTCAGCTTGCGCAAATCGATGTCGTCGAGTGAAACCCGACCACGAATTGGGTCGTAGAAACGCGAAACCAGCTTTGCCAGCGTCGACTTACCCGCGCCTGTGGTTCCAACCAAGGCAATGGTTTGCCCAGCAGGAATGTCGAGCGAGAACTCAGGCAGAACTTCAGTGCCATTTGAGTAAGCAAACTGAACCTTGTCGAAGCTGATGTGTCCGCGCGGAAACTCGAGCGAAGCAGGTTCTTCTGGCTCAGCAACCGAAGGGCTCTCCTCGAGCACACCGGAAATCTTTTCAAGACCAGAGTTTGCCGACTGCAGCGAGTTATAGAACATGGCAACTTGTTCCATCGGGTCGTAGAAGCTGCTGACATAGAGAATTGCCGAGATCAGGGTTCCGATTTCGAGCTCCCCGTGTAGCACGCGCATGCCGCCGAATAGCAGAACCATTGCCGCGGTTAGACGGCCGATCATGATTAGGCCGGGGTCGAAGATACCGAATAGCTGAATCACCTTGGCGTTGACGTTGCGGTAATCCTCAACCAGTTCGGCATACTTCGCTTCGTTGCGCTTTTCTTTTCTAAAGGCCTTAACAGCGCGAATACCGGTCATGGTTTCTACAAAGTGCACAATCAAACGAGCTGAGGCAACTCGAGTCTTGCGATAGTTGATCTTGGTGGCGTTCTGAAACCAATAGGTCAGAATGCCAAGCGGAATGAAAGAAACCAGCACAACCATGAACGACTGCCAGTCGAGCAGAATCAGAGCAACAGCAGTGAACAGCATGAAGAAGAAGCCAGCAATGATGTCGCTACCGCCAGAGTTCAACAACTCCTGAATCGAATCAAGGTCGTTGGTCTGGCGTGAGATCACTCGGCCAGAAGTATAGGTTTCGTGAAACTCAATGCTGAGCTTCTGAGTGTGCTCAAACAAACGGGTGCGTAGGCGAACCATGATGTTCTGCGTGGTACGCGCCGCATAGCGAACGAACACCGCAATCAACGCCGATGCCGCAACTGCGGTCAGTAGGTAAATCGTGGTGATCTGAATCAGCGGCAAGTAGTTGCCCTTAACCGCTGCAGGCAGAGCAGTGTCAACAACCGTCTTCACCAAACCTGGAAGAACTACGCGCAGACCCTGTGCTGTAACAACAAGCACCAGCGCCATAACCAAGCGACCTTTTACCGGAGCTATGATTTCGCGCAGCAGTCGACGTGACCGTTCGCGAACCTTGCGGTTCTCTTCTTTGGTGAGCTCGATCTTCTCTTCGTTTTCGACTCCGTGCATCGACATTTACTTCACCTCAATCAGTTCGCCAGCGGCATCGAGGCTGCTGATTACGTATCGGTAGTGTTCGTTGCTGGCCAGCAGGTCGCTGTGCTTACCAAAGGCGGTAATGCGACCGTCTTGCAATAGCGCCACACGGTCAGCGAGCTGAACCGTGCTTGGGCGGTGAGCAACAATCAGTGCTGTGGTCGACTTCAGCACGGTTCGAAGGGCGTCTTCGACCATGGCTTCGGTGTCAACATCCAAGGCAGAAAGCGGGTCATCGAGAACCAACACCGCAGGCTTAGCCGCTACCGCGCGAGCAAGAGCAAGGCGCTGACGTTGGCCACCAGAAAGACTCAAACCCTCTTCACCGATCTTGGTATCGAGGCCATCAGGCAGATCGTAGGCAAACTGGGCCTGAG
>CAWULM010000039.1:0-6538 GCA_963923635.1 uncultured Micrococcales bacterium
CAGGAATACTCTCGGCTGAAGCAGCTGGCACAGTAGCCATCGGCATTCCCAACTTGATGATCATTCCAAGCAACGAAACCCGCATACTGTGGCCAACCCTGGAAGGCGTAACCTATAAAACGCTGACCAAACTCTTCAAATAGGAGCAACTTGAGCAACCAACGAATCCGAGGCTACTTTCAAGCTGGCGACAAGGTGCAACTGACCGGACCTAAGGGCCGGCTCAACACCATTACTCTGGTCGCCGGAGCAGCCTTTGGAACCCACCGAGGTGACTTGCGTCACGACGACATAATCGGACAACCCGAAGGGTCAGTCATCAAAAACCAATACGGGGTCGAATATCTGGCTTTCCGCCCCTTGCTAACCGATTTTGTGCTCTCAATGCCAAGAGGTGCTGCAATTGTTTACCCCAAAGATGCCGCGCAAATTGTTGTCGAAGGTGACATTTTTCCAGGAGCTCGGGTCATCGAGGCTGGTGTAGGTTCCGGCGCTTTAAGCATGTACTTGCTTCGCGCTGTTGGCAAAGAAGGCAAACTGACCAGCTTTGAGCGTCGCGAAGATTTCGCTGAAATTGCAAAGGGGAACGTCGTAACCGAACTTGGTTACAACCCAGAAAACTGGAGCGTTGAACTTGGTGACCTTCAGGTCCGGCTCCCAGAAGTCGTCGAAAAACATTCGATCGACCGCGTCGTGCTAGACATGTTAGCGCCTTGGGAATGCGTGGAAGCTGTCGCTCAGGCGTTGCTGCCTGGTGGCCTGGTTATCGGATACGTGGCTACGGTCACTCAGCTTTCTCGTTTCACCGAAGAACTTCGCGACTGCGGGCATTTCGCCGAACCGAGCGCCTGGGAGAGCATGGTTCGCCCTTGGCACCTGCAAGGTTTGGCTGTGCGCCCAGAGCACCGCATGATTGGTCACACCGGCTTCCTCGTCACCGCAAGGCGCCTGGCTCCTGGCACAGTTCTTCCAGAGTTCAAAGCAAAGCGAAAGAAAGGCGAGTTCTCTGACGAAGACATGACCGCCTGGAACCCAGAGCACCTAGGGGAGCGCAGCGTTAGCGATAAAAAGATTCGCAAAAACCTCAGGAATGCCCAGGCAGCTGCCGCAGACAGTCAGCAGCGCTCAAACAACGCCGAGTAAACTACTACCAAGATCTGAAGGATGACTATTTTGCGTAAATTATTGGCAATCGTAACTGCTGGTGTGCTTGCTGTCGGGCTTGCTGGCTGCTCGAGCATCAACTCTGAACAGGCCATGTACGACAGCCTAAAGGCAAGCTGTGGCGACGTGACAACAGCAGCAGCGGGTGCCACTGTCAGCTCGATTGACGTGAGCAAAAACAAAGGTGTTCCAGTAGTCACCTTTGCGACTCCGCTAGTTGGTAAAGCAATTGAAACCAAGGTGGTCACTGCCGGCACCGGCCCGAAGATCACCGGCAACCAAGACGTCGAAATCGAATTTGAAGGCGTGAACGCGGGCAACGGAAAAGTTTTCCAGAAGTCTTCCTTCCTTGGCACAGACACTGCACTTGAGTATCTTTACCCAAGCATGAACCCGCCGTTCTGTAAGGCGCTTGGTGGCGTGCGCGAAGGCAGTCGCGTCGTGGTTTATGTGCCATCCAAACTTGGCCACAACAACCAAGGTGTTCCATCACTGAACATTGGCAAGAGCGATGGCATCATCTTCATCTTCGACATCAAGAAGGTTTACCTGCCTTACGCAGTTGGAAATGCACAATCACCGAAGTCTGGCTTCCCAGCTGTGGTTCGTGCCGCTGACGGTCGCCCTGGCGTCACAATTCAGTCATCGGCAACACCTCCAACCACCACCAAGGACGGTCAGCCTGCAATCGGCGTCGAGACCCTCATCGAAGGTGCAGGTCAAACCGTCAAGCAGGGAGACTCAATAGTTCTTCACTACGCCGGTTACCTGTGGTCAACCGGCGAGAAGTTCGACTCTTCATGGACCTCAACCACCGGCGAACCAGTCAGCTTTACGCTGACTCCAGGCTCGCTAATTCCTGGGTTCCTCGATGCCATCGTTGGCCAGAAGGTTGGGTCTCAAGTGGTTGCCGTGATTCCACCAAACCAGGGCTACAAGGATGTCGCACAGGGAAGCATCCCTGCGAACTCGACACTCGTGTTCGTGATCGACATTCTGGGCATCAAAGGTAAGTAATCTATACCTCTGACGAAGTTGTGATTGGGGGAGTAAATGGCCCTGGAGCCTGATACCAAACCGGAGCGACTGCTTAGCCTGCTCATTGTTCTAATGGCTGCCGAGAATGGTTTGCTTAAGGATGAAATTTATCGAGCGGTGCGTGGCTACACACCGGCGCTAAACCCTGGGGCCTCGCAAGACGCCATCGACAAGAAGTTTGATCGAGACAAGAATTCACTGCGCGAACTAGGTGTGCAGCTAGAGACTTTCAACCTAGACACCGAGGTTGGCGACAACACCCAAATTCGCTATCGCATTCGTCGCACCGAGTTCGTTTGGCCAAAGAACACGCAGCTCACTGCAAACCAGTTGCGACTCCTCGAGCTCGCTTCAAAGGTTTGGGCACGCGCATCACTTTCGAGTGAAGCTGGTCGAGCTATCACTCGACTAAAAGCGCTAGGCGTGCCAGGGGATTCGCTCGACCTATCTGGTTTTGCGCCGAGAATCTTGACCAGCGAACCCGGCTTCCTGATGCTCGAGCAAGCGGCACGCGATGGCATTGAAGTTTCGTTCAATTACCGAAAGCCAGACCAGCAAATCGAGAAGCGGGTTGTTCAGCCGTGGCAGCTTCGCAACATCTCTGGACAATGGTTGCTGGTTTGTCTTGATCTTGAGCGAGGCGAACCGCGCAACTTCTTGCTTCGACGAATCGTTTCTAGAATCACCCCGAGCGGCATGACCTTCGAGCCTGCTACTCCTGAGCAAGTCGCCACGGCGAACTCTCTACTCGACGAATTCATCGAAGGTAACCTGGCAACCATAAAGGTTGAGCCAAATACCGAAGCCTGGGTTCACTTTGACCTCGATGCACCGGCGAGTGACCCTGATGGAGTTCACAGCTTTCATTACATGGACTTGGCACTGCTTGCTGACGAACTTCGCCAATACGGAAAAACAGTGCAAGTACTTGCTCCGGAGGAACTGAAACTTGCCGTGCGTAAAGGCTTCGAGAAGGTGGCCAACGAACATGCCTAAACTCAAAAACGTGCTCGGCGCCGAGGACCAATTCAACCTATTGATCTCGCTTATCGGCTTGGTCAACACCCAGGAACCGATTTCGGTCACCGACGCTGCTGCAGCATTGAACGTTAGCCCAGAACAGATTCGCAAAGCGGTAAGCACAATCGTGGTTGCCGGTGACGA
Organism: uncultured Micrococcales bacterium; assembly: GCA_963923635.1. Lineage (GTDB taxonomy): Bacteria > Actinomycetota > Actinomycetes > Actinomycetales > Microbacteriaceae > Rhodoluna. Next base: position 3,367 of record CAWULM010000039.1, read on the forward strand.
AACGAAAGGGTTGTGGGGTCAGCCTTTCAACTTCGATCCAGATGCTTATCTCGACGACGATGTCTTGGCATGGAATCAAAACGACCTGTTCGCCGAAGCGCCCAAGATTTCCGTACGCCAGGCGGCAGCTATTGTCGCTGGTCTTTCATACCTAAAGTCGACGACAGCGTTTGCTGCCGAGTCTGAGCTAGACGCACTTATCGACTTGATGAGCCAAGACCAACCAGCAAACGTGGCACCAACGATTCGATTCGAATACGGCTCGGTTGGCGCCGACATTGAACTGGTGCGAAAGGCGATCGTCTCTGGTTCTCGAATTGTCTGCAACTACACCAATCAACGTGGAGAGCAGAGCGATCGCGAACTCGACCCATTGCGCCTAGAACCTACCGGTGCTTACTGGTACCTGAAAGCTTGGTGTCCAAAAAACGAAGAGGTTAGAGAGTTTCGGCTAGATCGCATGCGAGCCATTTCGATAAGCGAATCACCTCGCTCGAACCAAGCTCAAAGCATCGCCGAAAACCTAGATGAGCTAGATGATCGTCACTACCTGCCGGGCGAGAGCGACATCGAGGTTACCCTCGAGGTTGAACCAGAAGCCTATGAATTGGTAGCCGAATTTGCCACTCTGGAAGAACCTAAAGCCATCGGCAATGGCGTGATCCGAGTGCAAATCAAGGTTGGCTACCTGCCGAATCTTGGCCACCTAATAGCCAGGTACGCAGGCGCGGCAAGAGTCATAGAGCCTGCAAATGCTCGCGAAATAGTCAAGAACTACGCTTTGTCAGCACTGGGCGAAGAACCTGTTTACCAAAAGATTGCAAACGAGGACTGATGGGTTTCTGGTTTTGGTTCTGGATCTCTGTTGCAGTGATTATTGTCGGCATGTTCGTCCAAGTGTTGATTGCACTGCGCCTTGCTGTCAAAGCGAAACAGTTGCAGCGTCCGGCCGAGAAGCTGCAGACCATGACCACCGAACTTTCCGTGCAAGCCGCCAAACTGCCTAAACTCAGGAAAGTTGAGCCTTCGATCGACGCCGACCCAGTTGCCCTGGCTAACCGCTTGGCCAAGGTGCGCAAAGCGAAGGCAGAACGCAAACAGGCTAGACAGCGTAGGCTTGTAGAGAGACTTCGAGCCAAAACTAACGAAAGTGAGTCGAGAAATGCCTAGAGGCCCTGAATGGATTGTCATCCTGGTAATCGTGTTGGTTATCTTCGGTGGCGCAAAACTTCCTTCACTCACCAAGAACATTGCCCAGTCGCTGAAAATCTTCCGCACCGAAATGAAGAACGACGGCAAGTCGAACACTAAGAACGCAGAAGACAAAGAGTCTTCTGACAAGTAAGTGTCAAAAAAGCGTAAAAACCCCGAGCGGAGGATGAGCCTTGGGGGACACCTCAAAGAGTTTCGCAACCGTTTTTTCGTCTCGCTGTTGGCTATTGGCGTCGGCACCATTGGTGGCTGGTACCTTTACGATCCGGTTTACGCAACACTTAAAGCCCCAATCGATCGCATAGCCGCCGAACACGGAATTCAAGCATCGCTGAACTTTTCAGATGTTATGGGTGCGTTTGATCTGCACCTACAAATGTCCGTTTTTCTCGGCATCATTTTGGCTAGTCCGATTTGGTTATTCAACCTTTGGGCGTTCATAACTCCGGCGCTAAAAAAGCGTGAGCGCAAATACACGGTCATCTTCATTCTCAGCTCGATGCCACTTTTCTTTTCGGGCACTTGGCTAGCGTGGGTTTCCTATCCTACGTTTATCAATGTCCTTGTCGGCATGAGCCCACCTGGCAGCACCAACATTATGAACGCTGCCGACTACATGCTGTTCGCCTTACGCATCCTGATTCTGTTTGGACTAGCGTTCGTTTCACCAGTAGCTCTTGTACTGCTCGACATGACGACCATCATCACAGCCAAGAACATCTTTAACTCATGGCGAGTTGCGGTTGTATTGATTTCGCTCATTGCAGCGGTTTGCACACCAACGGCTGATCCACTTTCGATGCTGATTTTGATGATTCCACTAGCGGCTCTTTACTTCGCCGCCGGCGGTGTGGCGGCCATTCTGGATAAGCGACGTGAAAAACGTCAAACTGCTCTCGTCACCGAATAACATGAGCGACCTAGAAAACCTGAGCCCAGCAGAGCGGTATGCCAGGTCGCGCAAGAAATCAACAAGCGACTTGGCCGATTTCAATGCGCTTCTCGAGTTTGGCATGGATAAATTCCAAGAGGATGCCTGTCAGGCCTTAAGTGAAAATCATGGCGTTCTAGTCGCGGCTCCTACCGGAGCCGGAAAAACCATCGTTGCAGAATTTGCAATCCACCTGGCTGTCAAACGCAACCTCAAAGTTTTTTACACCACACCAATAAAGGCATTGAGTAACCAAAAGTACTCCGAGCTTGTGGAACGGTATTCCGAGGAGCAGGTTGGTTTACTAACTGGTGACACCAGCAACAACCCCGATGCGCAGATACTCGTAATGACGACTGAGGTACTTCGCAATATGATCTACGCAAACTCAAGTTCGCTTATGAACCTTGGTTTTGTGGTTATGGACGAAGTCCATTACCTGGCAGATCGATTTAGGGGAGCGGTTTGGGAAGAGGTAATTCTTCACCTGCCGAAAGATGTGTTGGTTGTCTCATTGAGCGCAACGGTTTCGAATGCTGAAGAATTCGGCGCCTGGCTTGACGAGGTGAGAGGAAACACCAAGGTAATCGTTTCTGAGCATCGTCCGGTACCTCTGAACCAACATGTGTTGTTTGGCACTGACCTGATAGATCTCTTTGATGCGGAGTCGAATACCAAACGAGTCAACCCCGAGCTGCTCCAACGACATTCAAACGCCATGCGAAACCCAGTCGCCCGCCCATCGCGAGGTCGTCGAGGCCACTCTAATGATTGGGTGAAAAAGCAGGTTCGAATTGAAAAGGCTTCGAAACCCGAACTAATCGACATTCTTGCCGAGGAGAAGTTGCTGCCAGCCATCTTCTTCATCTTTTCTCGGGCGGGGTGTGAAGCCGCGCTCAATCAATGTGTCAGAAGTGGAATGCGCCTCACAAACCAGGAAGAGCGAAAGAAGATTCGCGAGATAGTCGAAGCGCGATGCTACACCATTGCTGACGAAGACCTGGCTACACTCGGCTACCACGAGTGGCT
>CAWULM010000040.1:0-6529 GCA_963923635.1 uncultured Micrococcales bacterium
TGTGGGTTCGCTAATCGGATTTTTGTGGTGGAACACTTCGCCGGCTCGACTATTTATGGGCGACACTGGTTCACTTGGGCTCGGTGGCGCACTTGCCGCACTAGCAATTCTTTCGCGCACCGAACTTCTGCTTCTTTTAGTTGGCGGTCTATTTGTTATCGTGACCGGTTCGGTGATTATTCAGAGAGTCTTCTTCAAGCTAACCAAGTGGTCGACTGGGACGGGTCGACGCGTGTTCTTGATGAGCCCACTTCATCACCATTTCGAACTCAAAGGCTGGCAACAAATCACCATCGTTGTTCGATTTTGGATTATCGCAGGACTGTGTGTGCTGCTCGGGCTCGGGTTGTTTTACATCGAATGGACTTACGGATAGTCGATGGCCAAAATTGATGAACTCAATAGCTGGCACTCGAACTGGAAAGACCTTAAGGTCGCTGTAATCGGTTTAGGTGTCAGCGGATTTTCGATAGCCGATACCCTGGCCGAACTAGGCGCCGACCTTAAGGTATTTGCCGTCAAGGCTGAGCCAGAGTATCTAGACATTCTCGACGTGCTCGGTGTTGATGTCTTGACGGGGGCTGCGGCCGAGGGGTTGCCTTCCGAACTTGTCAGTTTCTCACCGGAGTTGATTCTTACCTCGCCGGGAGTGAAGCCAGACTCGCCAATTATTGAGTGGGCCGGCGCTAACCATGTTCCGGTTTGGATCGATGTGGACCTCGCCTGGCGACTGCGCGACAAGACTGAACGAGTTGCAAAGTGGGTGTGCATCACAGGCACCAACGGCAAGACCACGACGACGCAGCTAACCACTGAGATGCTTCGCGCTGGTGGCCTTCGCACTGCTGCTTGCGGCAACATCGGAGTGCCAATTCTTGACTGCATTCGAGAACCAGAAGGATTCGACGCTCTCGTGGTCGAACTTTCAAGTTTTCAGCTGCACTACTTGAACCATATCAGTCCGCATGCTTCTGCGATTCTGAATATTGATAACGATCACCTTGACTGGCACGGAAGTTTTGAAAACTACGCGCAGGCCAAGGCGAAGGTCTATGCAAACACTTCAATCGCTTGCGTCTACAACGTTGCTGACAAACTCACCGAAAGTTTGTTGGAAGAGGCAGACGTCATCGAGGGTGCCAGAGCAATCGGTTTTACCCTCGGTGCTCCATCACTGAGTCAGATTGGTTACGTCGAAGACAGCCTTTGCGATCGAGCATTTCTAGATGACCGCAAAAACACGGCACTCGAACTTGCCACTCTTGAAGACATTGCGGAAATCGGCGTGGTTACTAAACACCTGCTTGCGAACGTGGCTGCAGCGTCTGCGTTAGCCCGAGCGCTCGATGTAAGCCCTGGAGATATTTCAAAAGCGATTCGAGAATTTAAACTCGACGCTCACCGCATTGAATTGGTGGGGGTATTCGATGGCATCACTTACATTGACGATTCAAAGGCAACCAATCCACACGCTGCGCAAGCATCACTGAGTTCTTTCGAGCATGTTGTCTGGTTGGTTGGTGGGCTACTAAAGGGGGTTGACATTACACCGTTGGTCGAGTCAAACAAATCCCGTTTGCGAGGAGCCGTCGTTATTGGTGTTGATCGTGAACCTGTGATGAGTGCACTTGCCAGTGTTGCTCCCGACGTTCCCGTTATCGAGATTGATTCGACCGATCCTTCGCAGGTGATGACACATGCAGTGAGAGCAGCAAAAAACTTGGCTATGCCTGGTGACACCGTGCTGCTCGCGCCGGCCAGTGCATCAATGGATCAATTCAAAGATTACGCCGATCGAGGCTCTCAATTCGCCGCTGCAATTCGAGAGGCAGGGGAGGCTAGCTGATGGCTCGAGCAACGACCCGTAACACTCCAAAACCAAAAGCAACGTTGGCACAAACTTTCCGCATTGATTCCGTGCGGGCGTCCTCGGCCGATTTCGTACAGAGAAACTTTCGCGGACACTCGCGTGATCACAACCTTTTGCTGGGGCTCACACTATTGCTCACCGCAATCGGCTTAGTCTTCGTTTTGTCCTCATCGTTCGTTGATGCCATTCAGCAGAACAACAACGTTTTCTCTATCGCCGGCAAGCAGTTGCTGGCGGCGCTACTAGGTTTGGTTGGGTTGTCCTGGGCTTCTTCGCTGCGCACCCAAACAATTCAGATGCTCGCTTCTTGGCTTTCGATAGGTTCTATTGCTGTTCAGCTTTTGGTGGTGCTCACCCCACTAGGTGTTTCGGTAAATGGAAACAAAAACTGGATCCGTATTTTTGGGTTCACGCTTCAGCCTTCTGAGTTCATGAAGGTGGCGATGATCCTATGGATCGCGTTGCTACTTCAAAAGCACAGTCACGAGCTCGATGACGGAATGGTGTGGGCCAAACTTGGCGGTATTACCGCTCTAGCTTTCTTTGCTCCAGTGCTTCTGGGTAAAGACGTTGGAACAACTATCGTCATGGCGCTAGTTGCGGTCATGATGAGCGTGTTCGCGGGACTTCCTCGGCTTTTTGTGTACTTGATCGGTGCGGTAGGTGCTGTCGCAGTGCCGGCCATAATGGCCTCTTCACCTTCGCGTTGGGGGCGTGTAATGGCTTGGCTGCATCCAGACGCACCAGACCCCAATGATTACGGCTGGCAATCAACGCACGCAATTTGGGCTTTCGCAGCTGGTGGCATCGGGGGAGTTGGACTTGGGCAATCTGAACTCAAATGGTCTTGGATTCCAGAAGCTGAAAACGACTTTATTTTTGCAATCATTGGTGAAGAGGCCGGGTTGATTGGTGCTGTCGTTTTGATTCTGCTTTTTGTTGCACTATCAGCGCTGCTGATTCGCATCGCACTTCGCACACCTGACCCTGTAAACAGAATGATCGTGCTCGGTGTAATGCTTTGGATCAGCCTTCAGGCGTTTATCAACATCGCCGTGGTTCTTACCTGGCTTCCGGTTCTCGGTGTGCCATTGCCGCTGATTTCTTCCGGTGGCTCATCGATGATCAGCAGCCTATTCGCGCTTGGTTTAGTCTTGGCAATCGAAAAACAAAACGGTGCCCCTCTGCGCACGAGCCGGAGTCGTCGATGACAAACTATCTTCTGGCCGGCGGTGGTACAGCGGGGCACGTGAATCCGCTACTTGCGCTCGCAGACTACATTCGTTCGCAAGAACCCGATTCGAAAATCATTTGTCTCGGCACGGCCGAAGGACTTGAATCGCGTCTGATTCCGCAGCGAGGCTACGAACTCAGTGTCATCGCCAGGTTGCCCTTTCCGCGCAGACTCGGAATGTACGCTTTGAAATTCCCGCTAGCTTATGCACGTGAATTGGCGAAAGTGCGAAAGCTGATCAGAGACAACCAAATTGATGTGGTGGTTGGCTTCGGTGGATACGCTAGCGCGCCTGCATACGATGCCGCTGCGGCGCTGTCGGTTCCATTTGTTGTGCACGAGGCTAATGCCTTGCCTGGAATGGCAAACCTTCGCGGTTCGAAGAAGGCAGCGGCCGTGGCCGTAGCATTTCCAACACGCAAGCTGGCTGGTGCAACTCACGTGGGCATGCCTCTGCGAGTGGAGATTGAAAATCTTCCTCGCAACCACTCAGCTGCCGAGGCTCGCAAACACTTTGGTCTGAAACCGGATGCATTCACTCTGCTGGTTACCGGTGGTTCGCTCGGCGCGAAGCGCATCAACGACACCATTGAAAAATCTAGAACTGCTTTGAGTGCCGCCGGCGTGCAGGTTCTTCACATAGTCGGAGATCGAAGCGATCTCGAGCCGGTAAGCCAAAGCGATTACGTGCGCATTCGTTACTGCGACCGAATGGATTTGGCAATCGCGGCAGCCGATTTCGCAGTGGCTCGAGCCGGAGCATCCACGGTTTCTGAATTTGCTGCCGTTGGTTTAGCGGCGGCTTACGTGCCTTACGCTGTCGGTAATGGTGAGCAAGCACTTAACGTGAGTTCGCTAATCGAGGCTGAAGCATCGATCATGGTCAAGGATGCAGAGTTCACTCCTGCCTGGGTGAGCGAAAAGTTAATTCCAGTGCTGTCTAACGCAAAGCTAATTTCAGCCATGCGCGGAAAGCTTGCCGATCTGGGCATCATTGACGGTTCTAAACGTCTTTACGAAGTTGTTCGAGGCGTGTTGAAGCCTTGAACCTAGAGGTTCTCGGTCTAATCTCAAATCCAGATACCCATGATTAAGCCTGACTTTTCGCAACCAGTTCCAGCCGACCTAGGCACCGTACACTTCATCGGCATTGGCGGCTCGGGCATGAGCGGCATCGCGCGCATTCTGCTGGGTATGGGGCACAAGGTCACCGGTAGCGACTTACGCGACACTTCGAATGTGGCCGCACTGCGCGAACTTGGAGCAACGATCCACATCGGACACGATGAAAAACACTTGGGTGAACCGGACACCGTCGTTGTGACTTCGGCGCTGTGGCCAACCAATCCTGAATATCTCTTGGCAAAGGCAAAAGGCATTCCGGTGATTCACCGTTCGCAGGCTTTGGCGTATCTGACCACTAAGCATCGTTTGGTGGCGGTTGCCGGTGCCCACGGCAAAACCACAAGCACCGGAATGATCATCACTGCCTTGCAACACCTAGGCGTTGACCCGTCGTTCGTAAACGGTGGAGTCATTCAATCGATTGGCGCATCGTCGGCTGCCGGTAAAGACGATCTTTTCGTGATTGAAGCGGATGAATCAGATGGTTCGTTCTTGCACTACGAAACTGCAATCGCTTTGATTACGAACGTAGACCCAGACCACCTTGATCACTACGGGTCGCTCGAAGCCTTTGAAGCTGAGTTCGCCAAGTTCGCTCAGGGTGCAAAAGAGTTTGTTGCCATCAGTGCTGATGACCCTGGCGCGATTCGAGTGACCGGCCTGTTGCAGAACAAGAAGACCTACACCTTCGGCAAGAGTTCTTCAGCGGATGTTCGACTAACCAGCGTCGATGCCTCTGGCGCACAGGTTTCCTTCTCGGTGTCGTACGCGGGTGAAACGCTAGCTGCGAAACTTTCGGTGCCAGGCGAGCACAATGCAATCAACGCAGCCGGCGCCTTGGCTGTTTTGATTGGCTTGGGCTTCGAGCCGAAGGCATCTTTGCAGGCCATTGCAACCTTCGGTGGAACCGAGCGCCGGTTCGAACTGCACGGTGAGGAGAGGGGAGTGAAGGTCTATGACGACTTCGCTCACCATCCAACCGAAGTGGCTGCCGCTCTGAAGGCTGCGCGTGCAGTGGTTGGCGATGGCAAACTGGTCACCGTTTTTCAGCCGCATCTTTACAGTCGAACCAGACTTATGCACGCCGAATTCGCTCAAGCCTTGGCGGCCAGTGACGAAGTTGTGGTGCTAGATATCTATGCCGCCCGTGAAGATCCTGAACCTGGCGTCACGGGAGCTATGGTCTCTGATTCCTTCCGTAACCAAGCCCAGGTTCACTACGTACCTCACTGGGATGACGCTCCTGCAGTTGCAGCTTCACTTGCGCACAGCGGCGATTTCATCATCACGATGGGTTGCGGTGATGTTTATCGAATGGTTCCGCAACTGCTCGACGCGCTGAAGGCATAACAGTTATGCGCAGACCCGTTTCTGGCGCTAAGTCGAAGAAAAAACCCCTGACTAAACCGATTGTCAAACCAAAGGCCAAGCCGCGATCCAACGTTGTTCAGTTCAGAGACTTCAAAGCACCGTCCAGTGCTGCGAAGCGTTGGCTGCTCAGTCTTGCCGCGGCCGTTGGCGTGCTGATTCTGTTCATTACTATTGCCGTTTACTCCCCGCTGCTCGCGGTGGAGAAGATTCGCATCACCGGAACAAAGTTGGTCAGCAAGCAACAAATCTTGAAGGTGCTAAAACCAGAGCTCGGAAAGCCGTTGCCACAAATTGCAGCTGCAGATGTTGCTGAACTCTTGAAGCAGTTCAAGCTCATTCAGAGTGTCTCGGTGATCAGTTCACCGCCACACACGCTGACCGTGCGAGTGGTTGAAAGAATGCCGATAGCAATCGTTAGCCAGGGTGGCACCTACTATTTCTACGATCCGGCCGGAGTGCAGATCGCCCCCGCGTCGCGCTTCGATCAGCTACCGGTGGTCGCAATTTCGGGTAAGCCTGCAACCAGCGCCAGCTATGCGGCAGCCGTGTCGGTAATTCTTGCGCTACCGGTTGATCTGTTGCCAAAAATCTCTAGTGTGAGTGCCCGCAGCATTGACAATGTGACCTTCCAGCTTCGAGGTTATGCCGGGCAGCGGGTGATCTGGGGTGACAAGTCGAATGCGGTGCTTAAGTCCAAAGTCCTCGCGGCTCTGATCAAGAATCAGAAGGCAACCGACCGAGTAACCTACGACGTTTCATCTCCGTCAGCTCCGACCGTTCGCTATTAATGCGACACGCCCGACCGGTTACCTAGCTTTTGGGTGAGTGCGGTTTACCTTTCTGGCGCAGTCGTTTAAATCGCTGGTCACCTAAGCCTCAGGTTGAGGTTTAAGGTTGATGGCGCATTTAGCTGATTGAACCTGGAGGTA
>CAWULM010000041.1:0-6496 GCA_963923635.1 uncultured Micrococcales bacterium
GGCTCTAGGCCATAGAATATAAGTTCAGCGTCGAATCCCCAGTTTTCACCCCATCCCTGGCATTTCTAGGAGACTTCAGTTGGCTCTAATCGTGCAAAAGTACGGCGGTTCGTCAGTAGGCGACGCCGACAAAATCAAGCACGTTGCTAAGCGCGTAATTGCCACTCAGAAGGCTGGAAACCAGGTTGTTGTCGTGGTTTCGGCCATGGGCGACACCACCGACGAACTTCTCGACTTAGCTAACCAGGTAGCCGATTCTCCGAGCCCTCGCGAACTCGACATGCTGCTGACCTCGGGTGAGCGCATTTCGATGGCCTTGCTCTCGCTGGCAATCAACTCGCTCGGCTCTCGCTCACGTTCTTTCACCGGTTCACAGGCCGGCATCATCACCGACGAGGTTCACGGAAACGCTCGCATCGCCGAGGTGACTCCGAGCCGAATTCAGGAAGCACTTGATGAAGGCGACATTGCTATCGTTGCTGGATTCCAAGGCTTCAACCGCGAAAGCCGCGACATTACCACTCTTGGTCGTGGTGGTTCTGACACCACAGCGGTTGCCTTGGCTGCCGCTCTCGAAGCTGACCTCTGTGAAATCTACTCAGACGTTGATGGTGTCTACACCGCCGACCCACGCGTCATTCCTTCAGCGCACAAGCTAGACGTCATCGACGTGGAGTCGATGCTTGAACTGGCTGCAGCTGGCGCCAAGATTCTGCACATTCGTGCGGTTGAATTCGCTCGACGTCACGGCGTCGATTTGCGAGTTCGCTCAACCTTTAGCGATGACCCAGGAACCATCGTTTACTCGAAACACAACCCAAAGGGAGATGACGTGGAAGAAGCAGTCGTTTCAGGTGTAGCTACTGACAAGTCTCAGTCGAAGATCATCGTCGAAGGTATTCCAGATGAGCCAGGTCGCGCAGCGTTGCTGTTCGAGGCTGTAGCCGCAGCTGGTGCCAACATCGACATGATCGTTCAGAACACCTCAACCGGTGTCGACGTCACCGACAAGGTGAGCGACATTTCGTTCACCCTTCCTAAGGTTGACCGTGCCAAGGTGGTTGCCGCCATCGAAGCAATTCAACCGACCCTTGGTCACCGCAAGACCATCTTCGATGACGAGATCGGAAAGCTTTCGGTTGTCGGTTCTGGCATGCGCACTCACAGCGGTGTTTCTGCAATTCTTTTCGGCGCACTTCGCGACGCCAAGGTCAACATCGAAATGATTTCGACCTCTGAAATTCGCATTTCGGTGGTTACCGACATTAACGAAGTAGACAAGGCGGCTCGTGCTGTTCACACCGCTTTTGGTCTCGACAGCGACATCGAAGCAACCGTCTACGCTGGCACTGGCCGCTAAGGGGAAACATGAGCCGCAAACCAAACCTCGCACTCGTTGGCGCTACCGGTGCAGTTGGCACCGTAATGATCGGCATCATCAACAGCCGACCAAACATTTGGGGCGAGATTCGTCTTATTGCTTCACCTCGTTCGGCTGGCAAGAAGATTCGCGTTCACGGTGAAGACCTAACCGTCGTTGCTCTTTCGCCTGAGGCATTCGACGGCATCGACATTGCAATGTTTGATGTGCCAGACGAGGTCAGTGAAGTTTGGGCTCCAATCGCTGCTGAGCGCGGTGCTGTCGCAGTCGACAACTCTGGTGCTTTCCGCATGAACGACCAGGTTCCGCTGGTGGTTCCAGAGGTGAACCCTGAGCAGGCGAAGAACCGCCCGCTAGGCATCATCTCAAACCCAAACTGCACAACGCTGACCATGATGGCCGCGATGGGTGCTTTGCACCAGCGCTGGACCTTGAAGGAACTCGTAGTTTCTAGCTATCAGGCGGTTTCTGGTGCTGGAGCTGCAGGAATCAATCGCCTAGCTGAAGAGCTTGCTGTCGTCGGCGGCAAAGAAGAACTCGGTCAGGCAACCGATGACGTTGTTGCGGCGCTTGCTGCCGCCGGTGTGAACCAGAGTGAATCGCCTTGGCCGGTGCCAATTGCGCTGAACGTGATTCCTTTCGCAGGTTCACTCAAAGATGGCGGCCACTCGAGTGAAGAGCTAAAGGTGCGCAACGAGTCTCGCAAGATTTTGGGAATCGACGACCTTCGCGTTGCCGCTACCTGTGTTCGCGTGCCAGTTCAGGTCAGCCACTCGCTAACCGTTCACGCAACCTTTGCAGAGAAGTTGACTCCTGACGAGGTGCGCGAGCTTCTTTCGAAGCAACCGACTATTCGCGTAATGGATGACCCGGCCAACGGCGTATACCCAACCCCTGGTCACGTCGCTGGCCAAGACCCGACCTTCGTTGGTCGCATTCGCCAGGCGCTCGACTTCGACAACACGATCGAACTCTTCGTGGTCGGAGACAACCTTCGCAAGGGTGCAGCACTTAATACTTACGAAATCGCCGAACTCGTAGCGAGCGAATTCTAAAAGTTGGAGTGTGCCTTCGGGCTTCACTGCGTCGCGGAGGGTATCTTTTAGATATGCGTGGCCTAAGAGCACTGTTGGTGGGTATTGTGCTGGTTGCATCGGCAACTGGATGTTCAAGTGGTACCCAAGCTGACCCAACCCAATCGGGCATTCCGCAGCAGACCATCGACCCAAGCCTCATTCCAGTTGCTGCACCTAGCGACGCTGTTGTGGTCGACCCAATCATCTTCGATTCCGGTTACGGTGACTTCACTTTCAAGGTCGGCGATGGCCCAGCCTGGTGCACCATCAACCAAGATCAAGCTTTCGCAATTTGTGAAATTGACGAGGCTGCTGCGCAGTATGACCCAATCGATATTCCGGCCAGCTGTGACTACTCTTACGGTTACCAGTTCCGTTTGCGTGACCGCACCGCTTCTGGCACTTCGCTAGTCGATTTGCCTTGTTCAGGTGGCGCTTACGCCGATGCAACCAATGCGAACGTTTTGATGGACCACCAGAAGATCACCATTTCGGGAATCACCTGCTGGGTAGATAACCTGACTGCTCGATGCGACAACACACACGGCAATTACATTGCTTTAGGCCCAAACGCCTGGGCGTTGCACTAGTCCTGAGCTAGCAACGTGATCAGTCGCACTTCTGGACGACAAAAGAATCTAACCGGCGCAAAGATTGATGTGCCCAAACCGGCACACACGTTCAACACCAACGAATAGCTGCCAAACTTCCACGCGCTAAGTCCCTTGGCATATTTGGTCGGTAGGTCGCAGTTTGTTGCGAGTGCGCCTTTGAATGGAATACAAACCTGGCCGCCGTGCGTGTGACCGGCAAACGCCACACTCGCGCCGTTGAACGCAAAACTCTCCAGCACGTGCATGTACGGAGCGTGTGCCACACCAACGACTACATCGCTGCCTGCAACAGCTTTGGCTTGAGTCTCGAGAGTGCTGATGTCGGCCAGGTCATCGTGTGGGTCGTCGAGCCCGAGAAAGCCGAACTTCAGTTTGCCAATGTTTAGGTTGGCGCTGCGATTGTTCAGGTTGCGCCATCCTCGTTGTTCAAAGGTGCTCACAAGCTTTTCGGTCTCGAGCGGATTCAAGTGCGTCGGGTCAGAAGGCTTGAAGAGATAGCTCAGTGGGTTTCGAAAGTGCGGCGCGTGGTAGTCATTCGAGCCGTTCACGAAAACTCCCGCAAACTTCGAAAGTGGCTCGAGCGCTTCGAGTGCAAACGGTATTGCATTCTTGTGACCGAGGTTGTCGCCGGTGTTCACCACTAGATCTGGATTTAGTTTCACTAGTGAGCGAACAAACTTCGCCTTGCGTTTTTGCCAAGGAGCGAAGTGCAGGTCGCTGATGTGAAGCACGCGAATCGGTGACGAACCCTTCGGAAGTGCTTTGATCTGTTCCTCGCGAACGGTGAACAGATAGCGCTCAATGCCAATGCCCCAAATGGCACAAGCTAAGCCAATGGCTAGTAGCCACCACAGCCAGATCATTACGGTCCGGTTGAGATGATCAGCAGAATGGCACCGCGTGGGTCGGCTAGCGTTCCGACGCCTGGCACCGTGCCGATGACGTTACCGGCTGGAATAGTTGCCGAGTGCTGCAGGTACTGAGTCTGCGAAGGTTGTGGAGTAGTTACCGCAGGGAAGCCCAAGGCTTTTAGCGTGGCGGTTGCGGTTGCAACGGTTTCGCCAACTACACCTGCAGATGGAATGGTGACCATGCCGCCGCTGCCTGCCGAGATGAAAATCTTGACCTGTGTTCCAACCGGGATGCTTCGCCCAATTGATGGGCGAGTGTAGGCAACGGTGCCAGCAGGTTTGTTCGATGCAACCTTAGTGGTTTGCACGGCAGCCGAGAGGCCAGTAACGCTCACGTTTTGAGCAGCTGTGGTTGGGTCTTGACCGAGAACGTTAGGCACGGTGATGTAGGTGGCGTCGATCATCGACTGCGGTGGGTTTGCCAACGCGGTGGTTGGGTATTCCTTGTTCGCAACCTTCATGATGGTGCGCCAAATGTCGTGACGAACGGTGTTACCAGCTTTTTTGTTGAGCAGAATGTGGCTCAGTGACACCGCACCGGATACGTTTCCAACCCAGGTTGCGGTCGCTACTGCGCTAGAGAAACCAGTCATCCAGGTGTGAACACCGGAGTCGGTAGTTCCGGTCTTACCTGCAAGCATTACTCCGTCACCGGTTGATGAAGCGCCACCGGTACCGCCAGCGATAACAGCCTTTTCGGCGTATGTCATGCCGGCCGCAACCTCAGGGGTAACCGCTGCGGTGCAGGTCGACTTTGGAATTGGCATGTCGGTGTTGGTTGAGCGAACTACCACGCGGTCGATTGCGATTGGTGTACACATGATGCCGTGGTTTGAAACCGCAGCCTGTGCAACTGCCATGCTCAGCGGCGCGATTTCGTTAACACCAAGAATCGACGATGGTACGTACTGAAGTTCGGTTCCGTCGGCGCGGTGAACTCCAAAGGCTAAAGCGATGTCGCGAATGTCACAGAGGTCAAGCTTCGAGGCCATGTATGCAAAAGCGGTGTTCACCGACATTGCGGTTGCTTGAACCACGCTAAGGTCTTCAGGTTCCTTGGTGATGTTGTTCGGGGCCCAGGTTCCAACCAACGAACCACATCGTGCGCTGAAGTCGCTAGCGTTCCACTCCCTGACGCGACCGTCGACGTGATCCATCAGCTTGCGTCCGGTGGCTAGCCAGTCGGCCAGTGTGAAGAGCTTGTAGGTCGATCCACTTTGGAAGCCGCTCGAGCCACCGTAGTTCTTGTCGCTCGCGTAGTTAACTGCGGTGTGACCAACCGGTGGGTTAGCGGTTTGATCGAAGACGCGGTTCTCAGCCATGGCCAAAATGCGGCCAGTTCCAACCTGCACCGAAACCGATGCGCTACCGATGTGATTTTCGTTGTCGATCGGAACCCAAGTCTTTTCGGCCTTATCGGCAGCCTTCTGAATGTTCAGGTTCATGGTGGTGTAAATCTCAAGGCCACCGCGACGAAGAAGGTTCTCGCGATCGGCTTGAGTTTGACCAAACTCTATGTTGTTTCGAATGGTCCAAACAACGTAGTCACAGAAGAATGCGGTGGTTTGGTTTGCTTCACAACCGGCTGGCACATCGCTGCTCTTGGTGGCAACCGGAGTGTTCATGGCTTCCGTAGCCTGCGCCTGTGTGATGTAACCCGCGCTGAGCATGTTGCCAATCACGTAGTCGCGACGGCCCTTAGCGCGGGTCTCGTTCGCTGGGATGTCTGGACGGTAGTCGTTCGGTGCCTTCAGCATGGCAGCCAGCATGGCCGATTGAGCGACGGTCAATTTCTTCGCTGGCTCGTTGTAGTAAAACTCGGCAGCCGATTCGATTCCGTTAACCTGACCACCGAAGAACGAAAGGTTTGCGTAACCGGCGAAGATGTCTTTCTTCGAGTACTTCTGTTCGAGTGCAACGGCAAGACGCATTTCACGAAGCTTGCGATCTATACCGCGGCTCTGTGCGGCGTCGATGGCAGCCTGGTCACCGGCAATCTGTGCCTGAGCTATCAGCGAGTTCTTCACGTACTGCATCGTGATGGTAGAACCACCAGGGCCGTTTCCGGCGCTGACCACGTTGGTTAGAGATGCGCGAACGAACGAAATGATGTCGACACCTGAGTGCTGCCAGAAGCGAGGGTCTTCGGTCGAAACAACCGCGTTTACGAAGTCAGGGGAGATGTCGTCGTAACCGATCGAGATACGGTTCTGATCGTAGAAGGTTGCTACCTTGACCGGCTTTCCAGCGTCATCGGTTGCATAGAGGGTTGAAGCTTGAGAAGCGTTGACCGGGCTGAAGTAGCTTGGCAGATCTTGGAAGATGGTGATTCCGGTGGTGATGAAGAAGCCACCGACCAGCAGGATAGGGGCGATTAGCGCCATGCCGACTACGCCAGCTAGGGCTGACATTCCGGTGAACTTCCAGAATCCGCCACCGGAAGATTCGCGCTTTGAGCTGTTTCCAGACATAAACTCAAGGTTACCCGCAAAACTTTGGAGGAACCTGAAAAAT
>CAWULM010000042.1:0-6257 GCA_963923635.1 uncultured Micrococcales bacterium
CAAGAAACCAAAGATTTACCAAGCGCTGGGTGCCGGTATTTACGCTGAGCAGGTCGTCTTCAACTTTGGCGGCACTAGCGTTTTCTCTAATCAGGCTGCAAACGGCAAGCAACTTCGTCTCGCGTTCTTGCACGCTGTTCCGAAGCAGCGCATCATTGCTGCCATCAACGCACTCTATTCGGTGACCGCCAGCGACTCATTCATCTTCAGCAACGATGCTGCTGCCTACGAAAACTCGGTTGCTAAGAATGGCTCTAGCGACTTCGCTTTTCAAGACGTACAAAAGGCAGCTGAACTAACTGCCGGAAACCGTCTGCCAATTCAGGTGCGAGTGCTGTTCGACTCGACAAACCCGCGTGCCTCGGCAGAGTGGACCCTGCTTCAAGAGCGTGCGTCACATGCCGGATTCGAACTCTTGAACGTATCGAGCGCCAACCCTGCCGAGACGCTGGCGTCTGGTGAATACGACGTTTACCTCGGTGCCCGCGAACTGACCTCTGCACCAGGTGCCGACGTTTACGCACTTACTAGCGGAAGTGCTTTCAACTTTACCGATAGCTCGGTAAGCAAACTTCTAGAAAAGTTGGCAGCATCGACCAGCACTCACGCGGCAACCAAGCTGCTCGAGCGTGTCGACCAAGAATTGTTCGCAGCAAACTATGGTCTACCCCTGTACGAAGTGCCGTCGATGCTGTTGTACACGGCTCGTGTCAAAGGATTTGTGCCGGCTCCATTCGCAAGTAGCGACACGTGGGGCTATTACAACTGGTCGGTTGCGACCAAATAACCCCAAATAAAGGAAAACTATGGCTCTGGCAAGCAGAGAAGATATTCGTAACGTTGCGATCGTGGCTCACGTAGACCACGGAAAGACGACACTGGTTGACGCCATGCTTCGCCAGACTGGTTCGTTTGGTGACCACGCCCAGGTTGCTGAGCGCGTCATGGACTCGGGTGACTTGGAAAAGGAAAAGGGAATCACCATTCTCGCCAAGAACACCGCGGTCTCATACAAGGGTGCTTCGTCAAACGGCAAAGAAGTAACTATCAACGTTATCGACACCCCAGGTCACGCCGACTTCGGAGGTGAGGTCGAGCGCGGCCTTTCGATGGTTGACGGAGTTGTGCTGCTAGTCGACGCATCAGAAGGCCCACTGCCGCAGACTCGCTTCGTGCTTCGAAAGGCGCTAGAGGCAAACCTTCCGGTTATTCTGCTGGTCAACAAGACCGACCGCCCAGACGCTCGCATCGACGAGGTTGTTGAAGAAACTCACGACTTGTTGCTCGGCCTCGCAAGCGACATTCACGAGGATGTCCCTGACCTTGACGTCGACAGCATTCTCGACCTTCCGGTTATCTATGCTTCGGGTCGTGCCGGCCGCGCAAGCTTGAACAAGCCTGCCGACGGAACTCTGCCAGACAACGAAGACCTTGAGCCACTGTTCGGTGCGATTCTCAAGTACATTCCTGCGCCACAGTACGACGACGAAGCCCCACTGCAGGCGCACGTCACTAACCTTGACGCTTCTCCGTTCCTTGGCCGTCTTGCGCTGCTTCGTATCTTCAACGGAACTCTTCGCAAGGGTCAGCAGGTCGCTTGGGTTCGCCAAGATGGCACCACCCAGAATGTGAAGATTACTGAACTTCTCAAGACCAAGGCTCTTGAGCGCTTCCCAACCGAAGAGGCTCACCCTGGTGACATCGTCGCAGTTGCCGGTATTGAGCAAATCACCATTGGTGAAACTCTTGCTGACCCGAACGATGTTCGCCCACTTCCAATGATCACCGTCGACGACCCAGCGATCTCGATGACCATCGGTATTAACACCTCACCGATGGCTGGTCGCGTTAAAGGTGCAAAGGTTACTGCACGTCTTGTTAAAGACCGTCTCGACAAAGAGCTGATCGGTAACGTTTCGATTCGCGTGCTTCCAACCGAGCGTCCAGACGCTTGGGAAGTTCAGGGTCGCGGAGAGCTGGCACTTGCCATCCTCGTTGAGCAAATGCGTCGCGAAGGTTATGAGTTAACCGTTGGTAAGCCACAGGTAGTTACCAAGAAGGTTGACGGCAAACTTCACGAACCAGTTGAAGACCTAACCATTGATGTGCCAGAAGAGTTCTTGGGCGCAATCACTCAGCTTATGGCTGCTCGCAAGGGTCGCATGAAGAACATGATCAACCACTCAACCGGTTGGGTGCGCATGGAGTTCTTGGTGCCGAGCCGTGGACTCATCGGTTTCCGTACCGAGTTCTTGACTACCACCAAGGGAACCGGCATTGCCAACGCGATTTCTGCAGGCTACGAGCCTTGGGCCGGTGAAATCATCACCCGCAACAACGGTTCGATGGTTGCCGACCGCGCCGGTGTTGTTACTCCGTTCGCAATGATTGGTTTGCAAGAGCGTGGTTCGTTCTTCGTTGAGCCAACCAGCGAGGTTTACGCAGGTATGGTTGTCGGCGAAAACTCACGTGCCGATGATATGGAAGTTAACATCACCAAAGAGAAGAAGCTCACCAACATGCGTGCGGCTTCTTCTGACGAATTCCAGTCGCTAACTCCACCGCGCAAGCTGTCACTTGAAGAGTGTCTAGAGTTTGCTCGCGAAGACGAGTGTGTCGAGGTTACTCCTGAGGCAACACGCATTCGCAAGGTTGAGCTTGATGCAAACATCCGTGCGCGTCAGGCATCGGCTCGTAAGCGCGCGAACGACTAGTTCTTTTTTGCAGGTTTGCGCAGATAGAGTGCAAGGCTGATTGCTACGAAGCCAACCCAGGCTGCGCACTGAATCCAACTTGGATTAGGCAGGTAGCCGAGCGTGCCTTTAAGTGCGATTTCAATCGGTGAGCCTTCTGGTGTGACCGCGGTGAAGTCGTAAGCGCTGCTGGTTTCAGGCAAGAAACCGAGTTCAGTGAATTCACCCAGTGCGTAGGCGAAAATGCCAGCGGTTAGAACCAGCAGGTAGGCGCCGGTGTATGTAAAGAATTTGCCTAGGTTGAAACGGAGCATGCCTCGGTAGATTAGCCAACCCAGGGTCGCTGCTGCCAGCAAACCTAGAGTGGCACCCAACCAAGCGCTCACGCCACCGCCGGTGGTTTTCGCCTCGCTCCAAAGGAAGATCGAAGTTTCAACACCTTCGCGCACGATCGAGAGGTAGGCCACTGCGAAAAGTGAAAAGCCTGATGCGGAGGCTAGTTGTGACTGCAGGCTTGAGCTCAGGTTGCGGGCAGTCTTGCGCATCCAGAACACCATCCAAGTCACGAAAACGACGGTGAGCAGGGAAGTGGCCCCGGTAATGGCAATTTCGGTGCGTTCGCTGGCACCGGCATCTAGAGCGCTGAGGGCGAGGCCCACGAAGATTGCGGTGACGAGCGCACCAATGACGCCAAGCCAGACCTTGGAATAGTTGTGTTTTTGGTCGGTCTTTTTTAGGTATGCAATCAAAATGCCGACGATGAGTGAGGCTTCGATGCCTTCTCGAAGGCCGATCATGAAGTTTGCCAGCAAGTGAGCTCCAGATAGAAACTTAGGGTTACCTAACTAAAGTTTACAGGCGCGATGTTTCGCTGGCAAGGGCGGTGAATCGCTCACTTAGGTAATCTTGTCTTTATGAGTAAACCAGTCTTCAAGCCAAAGCGCCTGCTGCTGGTTCACGCGCACCCAGATGACGAGAGCCTGTTTACAGGTCACGTAATCGCCAAGGCCATCGAGTCTGGCGCTGAGGTTATGGTGCTGACGCTGACTCGTGGTGAGCGTGGCCGAATGAAGCTTGAAGAGCTCAAAGGCATTGAGGGCAACCTAGCCGCTGTTGGTGCCTTTCGCTCGGCCGAGCTGAAGAACGCACTAAAGGCCTTGGGGGTTACCAACCACAAATTCGCCGGCACCCGCGCCTACCTCGACACCGGTTTCAAGATCAAGGCTTTTGGCCGAGCCGGCAAACCGAAGAACGTCGATGAGCTAGCTCTGAGCGCTGTGTCGACCGCCGTGATCAGTGAAGACATCTACAAGGTGATCAAAGAATTTCGACCAGACTATTTGGTCACCTACAACCGCAAAGGTGGCTTCGGTCACCCTGACCATAAGCGTGCCAACGAGGCTTCTGCGATGGCTATTCGTCGCTACGCGAAAGAACGTCCAGGCCGCGCGCCTCAGTTTTGGGTGATTGCAGAGGGTCGTGAACGTTTTGACGTTTCCATCGGCGATGCCAAGAGTGCCGTTGCCAAGAAGGCCGCTCTCGAAGCGCACGCCTCACAAATTGCTGTTTACCAGGAGACCTACTCAATCGTGTCTGGCAAAGAAATTCGTTACGACCGTCAAGAACGCTTGCGTCGCTCAAGCATCAAACCTTGGACCATCTTCAAGCCATTGATCATTGGCTTCTGGGCGTTGCCACTCGGCGTGCTCATGGCGATTGCCGGCACCATGCTGCACAACATCACCGCCAACGACGATGGCCACACGCCAATCGGTTTGATGGTTGCCTTGACCATAACCACCTGCCTCGCGCTTGCGCTTCGCCTACTGCGCGAAAGCCGCGGTGCGCTTTATCTGATGGTGCTCACCTTTATTTCAACGCTGCTGTGGCTCAGCGGTAAGACCAATTCGTCGAGCGTGCTCATCACCGGTGGCACCAACGGGCAGTGGTGGGTCTACGGTTCAACCGTCATCTGCTTGATCATCATGATGTTCCCGCGTTTACGGCCTTCGTCCTGGACCCGTCGCGTAGCCTCGCACAGATAAAATAGTTAGAGATTTTGAAGGGATAAACGTGACTTACGTAATCGCTCTTCCTTGTGTTGACGTCAAAGACAAGGCTTGCATTGAAGAATGCCCGGTTGACTGCATCTACGAAGGCGACCGCATGCTTTACATTCACCCAGATGAGTGTGTCGACTGTGGTGCCTGTGAGCCAGTCTGCCCGGTAGAGGCTATCTATTACGAAGATGACCTGCCAGAACAGTGGGCCGACTACTATAAGGCCAACGTTGAATTCTTTGAGCAGCTCGGCTCGCCTGGTGGCGCGAGCAAAGTCGGCAAAATCGATGGCGACCACGCCGTCGTGAGCGCACTTCCACCGCAGGCCTAATCGCGTGTTCGACCGCCTGCCGATCTACCCCTGGGAGAAACTTCGCCCGTTCGCTGAGCTTGCAAAACAGCACGCTGGTGGCATGGTCGATCTTTCAATCGGTTCTCCGGTCGACCCAACTCCGGCCATTATTCAAAATGCGCTGAATGAATTCAGCAACTCACCTGGCTATCCGTCGGCTGTCGGCAGCGCTGAACTTCGAAGCGCAATTGTCGAGTGGTTTGCGCGCCGCCGCAACGTAGCTGGTTTGAGTGTCGAGCAAGTCATGCCGAGCATCGGCTCTAAAGAATTGATTTCGTTTTTGCCTTTGCTGCTTGGGTTAGGTAAGGGTGACGTAATCGTGCAACCAACCGTTGCCTACACTGCCTACGTAGTTGGTGCGGCATTCGTCGATGCTGAAATCATCAACGAGGATGACCCTGCCAAATGGCCGGCCAACACAAAACTCGTTTGGTTGAACTCACCGGGTAACCCAGATGGTCGCGTGTTGACCGTTGAGCAAATGAAAGCCGCGGTCGATCGCGCTCGTGAACTTGGTGCCGTTGTTGCCAGCGACGAGTGCTACGCCGAACTCGGCTGGGACGACTGGTACGACAAGCTCATTCCATCGGTGCTCGACCCACGAGTGTGCGGGGCAGACCACACCAATCTCATCGCGCTCTATTCGCTGAGCAAGCAGTCGAACATGGCTGGTCACCGCGCTGCTTTTGCTGCGGGAGATCAAAAGCTAATCAAGTCGATCGTGAACCTTCGCATGCACGCGGGGCTGAACACTCCGGCGCCGGTGCAGCACGCGATTGCGGTTGCCCTGGGTGATTACGAACATGTGGTCACGGCTCGTGAAACCTACCGTAAGCGTCGCGAGGTGCTGCTACCGGCTGTCAAGGCTTATGGCTTCGAGGTTACCGATAGCGAAGCAGGTTTGTACATCTGGGCGACGCTTGGTGAAGACAGCTGGGCCACCGTGAAGCGCATGGCCGAACTGGGAATTCTGGTTGGGCCAGGCAGCATTTACGGGGAGGCTGGCAGCCAGCACATTCGCTTTGCGCTAACCGCAACCGATGCCAACATCTCCGAGGCTGCCAGACGCCTCTCGATGCCCTAGGCTAGTTTTTACCGCGAAAAGACCCAAGGAGTCGCATTGTCCGAACAAGGAAACGCCGACAAGGTAAC
>CAWULM010000043.1:0-6087 GCA_963923635.1 uncultured Micrococcales bacterium
GCTTCCAGAATCGGGCGCAATGCTTCGACCGATTGCAGCGAACGTAGCCCTGGAGTGTTTGGTGATGACACGTTTACCGCTAGATAGTCAGCGAAGGGTGCGAGTTTCTGGGCGCTGTAGCGGTAATCGTCGACCGCGTGTTCAACTTCGGTCACTTTGCTCTTACCGATGTTTACACCGAGCACAAAATCACCTGGGCGCCTGGAGAGCTTTGCAAGGCGAGTGGCCATCGCGTCGGCACCTTCATTATTGAAACCCATGCGATTGATTAGCGCACGATCTTTAATCAGGCGGAAAAGTCGCGGTTTGTCGTTACCTGGTTGAGCTTTAGCAGTGACTGTTCCAACTTCGATGTGCGAGAACCCGAGGTCGCTCAGTTCGCGAATCAACTTCGCATCTTTATCAAAACCAGCGGCAAGACCAAATGCTCCGTGAAAAGTGAGCCCCATTGCCTGCACCGTTTTGGTTTTCGATGCACGTAAACGCACGAGTTTGGTTAGACCTAGTTTTCCTGCGGCACGTAGTCCGGCTACGACGAGGTGGTGAGCGGTTTCAGGGTTTAGGCGTGCGAAGAAAAGCCGAAAGACAAATTGGTAGAGCATCTAATCCTCGAGCGAGCCTCGCGGAGTCTCAGTGCCATCGTGTGAGGCACGTAGAGCGTTGACCGCTGCCTCGAAATCATCCAAGGTGTTCCAGCCTTGATACACACTCGCGAAACGCATGTAGGCAACTTCATCAAGACGACGCAAAGGTTCGAGAATCGCCAAACCAATGTCGTTTGCCTCAATCTGCGCCATACCGGTAGCTCGCACAGTTTCCTCGACAGCCTGAGCCAGCAGAATCAGATCGGTTTCGGTAACCGGGCGTCCTTGGCAAGCTTTCTTTACACCGTTTATGATTTTCTGCTTGCTGAACGGCTCAATCACACCACTTCGTTTCACCACGGTAAGTGATGCTGTTTCTGTGGTGCTGAATCGCATTCCGCACTCAGGGCACTGTCTGCGACGACGAATCGATGAACCATCGTCTGACGTGCGTGAGTCGGTCACTCGAGAATCTGGGTGGCGGCAAAACGGGCAGTGCATTAGTTTCCTCTGCTTCCATCAAGATTAAAACGCGCAGCGATGGCTTCACCGTGCGCTGGTAAACCTTCGGAGTTTGCGAAAGTCTGAATCTTGCCAGAAACCTGATTCAGGGCTTCGCGACTGTATTCGATAACCTGCTGAGCGCGCAAGAAAGAATGAACCGAGAGACCGGCACCGAACTTAGCCTGCTGCCCGGTAGGTAGAACGTGGTTTGACCCAGCCATGTAATCACCGAGACTGACCGGCGAATACGCGCCTAAGAAGATAGCGCCGGCGTTCGCTATTAATGCTGCGTCCGCGTGAGGGTTCGCAGTGTGAAGCTCTAGGTGTTCGGTTGCATAAAAGTTTGCAAACTGCCTCGCCGCGGCAATGTTGTCAACCAAAACGATCGCCGATTGCTGACCATCTAGTGCAGTGTTCACTCGCTCAGCGTGAGTTGTGGCCTTAGCTACAACCTCGACCTGACTCTGCACGGCTTCAGCAAGTGCAGGGTCGTGGGTCACCAAGACTGAAGCCGCTGCCTCGTCATGCTCCGCCTGGGAAACTAGGTCATAGGCAATCAAACGAGCGTCGGCGGTTTCATCAGCAACTACAAGAATCTCAGTGGTGCCTGCTTCTGAGTCAATCCCAATGACTCCCCTGAGCGCTCGTTTGGCTGCAGCAACAAAAATGTTTCCTGGCCCGGTCACTAGATCGACTGGTTCCAAGTCAATTTCTTCGATGCCGTAGGCAAAAGCAGCGATAGCCGCTGGTCCACCAATCGCATAGAGTTCGGTAACACCAAGAAGAGCTGCGGTCGCCAAAACTGTAGGGTGAGGCCGCCCTTCAAAGTCTTTCTGCCCAGGCGTGGCCACAACCAAGCGCTTCACTCCAGCCACTTGAGCTGGAACGACGTTCATGACCACGCTAGACGGATAGACAGCCTTGCCACCCGGCACATAAAGACCGACCGATTCGACCGGTTGCCAGCGCTGGTGCACCACCGCGCCGTCGCCGAGGGTTGCCTTTACGCCGGCAGGCATCGACGCCTCACTTACTGCACGCACTCGCTCGATGGATTCTTCGATGCTTGCGCGAAGTTCAGGGTTTAGCTTGGCTAAAGCATCGTCAAGCTCAGCTTCGGAAACTCGAATTGGACGCGGATCAAAACCGTCAAACTGCTTTGCCACCTCAACCAGAGCCGCTAGACCCTTGATGCGAACATCTTCGAGTAGTGGAGCGATTTGTTCTACGGCGGTATCGATGTTTAGAGCGGCACGGGGCACGGCAGCATTGGTGACTCTGTTGGTAATCGCGGTATTCCGCAAATCGACCAAGCGCATCATCTTGCTACCGCCTTCTTTAGGCAATTTTAGCGGTTACTACTCGCCGTCGAGGCTGAAGCCGAGGTCATCGCGCTCTGGTGCGGTTGACTGAAGTGACGACTCAGAACCGAATTCGCCTTCGGGTTCATCCTCAGGGGTAGCCTTCTGCGGTTGCACCAAGGCACCTAGCCCAAACAAACCTTTCAGCTCGGCGGCCAGTTGGTTTGAGTAACGCACCTTGTAAGGCAGCTTGAAAACGCGGCCGCCGGTGGAATCGTGCATGTGCAGGTATACCTGGGCGCTTCCGGAGTGCATTTGAAGTGAACGGTTCAATGCGTCAATGTTTGACTTGGTGGCCTGCTTCTCCTGGATATGAACCTCGAGGGGTAGATTGTCGCCTTCGGCATTGCCTTCAATCGCGGTGGCTTCAAATATGCGAATCGACCGGCGTTCATCGCGAACCGTCATCTGGCCGCGAACCTGCACAATGCTGTCGGTTGCAAGCAGTTCAGATAGCTCTTCGAAGTTGCGCCCCATGACCATGAATTCAAGTTCAGAATCAAGATCTTCCAGGGAAACGATTGCGTAAGGTTTACCGCTCTTCTTACCGACCCGCTTTTGGTTCGAGGTAACCAACCCGCTCAAGCGAACGTTGTCACCCTCTTTGAGTGACTCGCTGGTGTGGAACTCACTAATAGACAGGTCGGCAAAACTAGCCAACTGACGTTCCCTGCCGGTGAGTGGGTGATCTGAAACGTAGAGTCCAAGCATTTCCTTCTCGAGCGAAAGCTTCTCTCGCTTTTCGAATTCATCCACCTCAGGAACCTTCACCGAAATTGGGTCTGCTTCATCAAACATGCCCGCGAACAAATCAACTTGACCGGTTGCTTCATTCTTCTTGATAGAAACTTGAGCATCAATCGCCGACTCATAGATCATCATCAACCCGCGACGCGTGTGGCCCAGGGAGTCAAAAGCACCAGATTTAATCAGCGATTCGATCACACGCTTGGTGCACACCACACCTGGGACCTTCTTCAGGAAGTCTGCAAAGTTTTGAAACTTACCCTTGGTGGTTCTAGCTTCGACAATCGCCTCAACAACGTTGCTGCCAACGTTCTTAATAGCGTTCAACCCAAATCGAATGTCATTTCCGGTGGCGTTGAACTTTGCGACCGATTCGTTCACATCCGGTGAAAGAACCTTTATGTTTTGGCGACGGCACTCGCTTAGATAAACACTCAACTTATCTTTGTCGTCACCAACCGATGTGAGCAGTGCAGCCATGTACTCGCTGGTGAAGTTTGCCTTGAGATATCCGGTCCAATACGAAATCACTCCGTAGCAGGCGCTGTGCGCCTTGTTGAACGCGTAACCAGCAAAAGGCAACAGGGTTTCCCAAAGGCGCGTTACCGCTTCTGACACAAAACCGTTCGCGAGCATTCCTTCGTTGAATGACTCAAAGAGCTTCTTCAGTTCGGCTTCGTCCTTCTTACCCATCGCTTTTCGAAGCGTGTCTGCTTGTGGCAGTGAGTAGTTGGCAACTTTTTGAGCTGCAGCCATAACCTGTTCCTGATAAATGATCAGACCGTAGGTCGGATCGAGAATCTCTGAAAGCGGCTCTTTTAGCGAGGCATGAATTGGCTCATTAGCCTGCTTACCGTTTTTGCGAAGCGCGTAGTTGATGTGTGAGTTTTCACCCATCGGCCCCGGTCGATACAGTGCGATAGCAGCCGAGATGTGCTCAAACTCGGTAGGCTGCAAAATCTTGAGCAGGCTGCGCATGTTGTCACCATCGAGCTGGAATACACCGAGCGTTTCACCGGAAGCCAACAACTTATAGGTTTTCTCATCTCCGTTGAGGTCGAGATCTTCTAGCACCGGAGGTGTCTTGCCATTATTGCGAATGTTCTCTAGCGCGTCGTCAATCACGGTTAGGTTGCGAAGTCCGAGGAAGTCCATTTTCAGTAGACCGAGCTTTTCAAGCGGTGGCTGGTCAAACTGGGTAACGATTCCCTCTTCACCTTCACGAGTCATCAGAGGCAACACATCGAACAGGGGTTCTGCGGCGATGATCACACCTGCAGCATGAACACCGGTGCTGCGCTTGAGGCCTTCGAGACCCTTGGCCAACTCATAAACTTTGGCGGCCTCAGGGTCGCTCTCTATGATCTTTCTAAATTCGCTGGCTTCTGAGTAGCGCTCATTGCTGGAATCGAAAATCTCGTCGAGAGACATGTCGCGTCCGAGTTTTGCCGGCGGATAGTTCTTAGAGAGGTTGTCTCCTACCGAGTATGGAAAATCTAGAACGCGGGCCGCGTCTTTGAGGCCGTTCTTCGCCTTAATCGAACCGAAGGTAACAATCTGTGCCACACGATCTTCGCCGTACTTTTGGTTTACGTAGCGAATCACTTCACCTCTGCGACGGTCGTCAAAGTCAACGTCGATATCGGGCATTGAAACACGCGACGGATTCAGGAATCGCTCAAAGATCAGCCCATGCTCGATTGGGTCGAGTTCAGTAATTCCAAGCGCATAAGCAACGATGGCTCCCGCCGCCGAACCACGACCGGGTCCAACGCGAATGCCTTGCGCTCTCGCCCAGTTGATGAAGTCGGCAACTACCAGGAAGTAACCCGAGTAGCCCATCTGCTGAATGACACCAACTTCATATTCAGCTTGCTTACGGTGACGGTCTGGAATCTCTCCACCAAATCGTTTAGCCAAGCCACCGAAAACTTCTTTTTCAAACCAAGACGCCTCGGTCTCACCCGCAGGCACATCGAACTTGGGCATCAGTTCGCGCTCACGTTGTGCAAACTCAACTTCGCATCGTTGCGCAATCAGTAGTGTGTTGTCACAGGCCTCAGGTAAGTCGGCGAAAAGCTCGCGCATTTGCGCGGCCGATTTGAGGTAGTACTCGGCTCCAGAGAAACGGAAACGATCGGGGTTGCTTAGAGTCGACCCAGACTGAACAGCGAGTAGAGCTTCGTGCGGAGTTGCGTCTTCAGGTCGCACATAGTGAAGGTCGTTGGTGGCCAGCAATGGCAGCGAAAGATCTTTAGCCAAACGAAGTACGTCATCCCAGGTTTTGCGTTCGATTGGGATGTCGTGCTTCATTAGCTCGACGTAGTAGTTGTCTTTTCCAAAAATGTCGCGATAGGTGGCAGCCGCATCACGAGCTGCCTCGTAACCCTTGGTGCGAAGTAGGGTTTGAATTTCTCCACCAGCACAGCCGGTGGTGCCGATAATGCCCTTTGCATACTTTGCAAGGATTTCACGGTCCATACGTGGTTTGTAATAGACACCGTCTAGATAGGCCTGCGATGACAACCTGAAAAGGTTGTACATGCCCTCGGTGGTTTCAGCGAGCAGCGTTGCGTGTGTGTAGGCGCCAGAACCGCTCACGTCATCTTCGCCGCCGGTTCCCCAGCGTTCACGGACACGAACCTTGCGGCTACTGTCCCCCGGCGCCATGTAAGCCTCGATGCCAATAATCGGTTTGATGCCGAACTTTTTTGCGATGTTGTAAAACTCGTAGGCGCCGTGCAAGTTGCCGTGGTCGGTGACCGCCAGGGCTGGCATTTCAAATTCGGCAGCAGCCTGCACCAAAGGTTTTAGTCGAGCCGCCCCATCTAGCATCGAGTACTCGCTGTGCACGTGAAGGTGCACGAACGAATCTGAGCTAGACACGATTT
>CAWULM010000044.1:0-6001 GCA_963923635.1 uncultured Micrococcales bacterium
CTATCGCGGTTCTTACGAAGGCAGCTACTGCGTTGGCTGTGAAGAGTACAAGACCGACGGCGACCTGGTTGAGGGTGAAGGTCAATACGCTGGCGAATCGGTTTGTGCCATTCACTCGCGCCCGGTAGAAAAACTTCAAGAAACCAACTATTTCTTCAAGCTCAGTGAATTCACTCAGCCACTGCTCGACTTCTATGACCAGAACCCAAAGTTTGTTCAGCCAGAGTCAGCTCGCAACGAAGTTATTTCGTTTGTTCGTCGCGGCCTTGAAGATCTTTCAATCTCGCGCTCGAAAGAAAAGTTCGACTGGGGAATCGACATTCCTTGGGATGACTCACACATCACCTATGTGTGGTTCGACGCGCTACTGAATTACGTAACCGCAATCGGCTATGGCTATGACGAAGCAAACTTCAACCGCCTATGGCCAGCATCGGTGCAAGTTGTTGGTAAAGATATTCTTCGCTTCCACGCGGTCATCTGGCCTGCCATGTTGATGGCTGCCGGTCTGCCAACACCTGAGCGAGTCTTCGGTCACGGTTGGCTGCTGGTCGGCGGCGAAAAGATGTCGAAGTCGAAGCTGACCGGTATCGCTCCAAGTCAAATCACCGACACCTTTGGATCAGACGCATTCCGCTATTACTTCATGAAGGCAATCGCATTCGGTCAAGATGGTTCCTTCTCGTGGGAAGACCTCTCGGCTCGCTACCAAGCAGAACTTGCCAACGGTTTCGGAAACCTCGCTTCACGCGTGCTCGCAATGATTAAACGCTACTTCGATGGCGTAATCGCCGCTCCTGGTAAATACACCGAATCCGATCTCCAGGTTCAGAAGGTTGCGGCTGATGCCATTGCCAAGGCCGACGAAGCAATCGAAGAAGTTGCCATTCACGAAGCAATTGCGTCGGTGTGGACTTTGGTTGATGAACTAAACAACTACATCACCGTTCAAGAGCCTTGGGTGCTGGCTAAAGACGAAGCCAACCGCGAACGTCTAGCCACCGTGCTCTACACCGCCGCTGAGGGTCTACGTGTTCTTGCTGTTGCGCTCGCACCGGTGATTCCTAAGAGCACCGCAAAGCTTTGGGCAGCTCTCACTGAAGGTAAGCTCGGCGAACTCAGCACTCAACCACTGAGCGAAGCCGCAAACTGGGGCGGCCTCACCGAGGGCATTACCGTCGGTGAACTAGAGGCCCTGTTCCCGCGCATCGAACTTAGCGACGAAGAAAACAAGTGAGCGGCGAAGCGCCGATTCGTCAACGAAGCGACGTGAGCCCAGACGGTAGCCCACGCGACATGCGCTATCCGCCACTGCCACAACCTCTAGAGGTCGGCACCTACGACAACCACACTCACTTCGACTTTGCCGATGGCGAGCAACCACTGACTCCGACCGAGCAACTCGAACTCGCCAACCAAGCTGGCATTCTCGGTGTGGTGCAAGTTGGTGTCACGCTCGAATCTTCGATTTGGTCAGCCGACTTGGCTCACCGTGACGATCGAGTATTGGCGGCGGTGGCGCTTCACCCGAATGAGGCTCCGCTTTACGAAAACGAAGATGCCCTCGCGGCCGCAATTGCAGAAATCGAGCGACAGGCAGCTCGACCTCGCGTGCGTGCGGTTGGTGAGACAGGTCTCGACTTTTTCAGAACCGAGGGTGACACTCTGCTGCACCTTCAACACTTGTCTTTTGAAGAGCACATTCGCATTGCAAAAGAAAACAACATCGCGTTGATGATTCACGACCGTGAAGCGCACGATGAAGTCCTCGAAACATTGCTGCGCGTTGGCGCTCCAGACAAAGTCGTAATGCACTGCTATTCGGGTGATCTTGAGTTTGCGAAGGTTTGCGCCGAACACGGTTGGTACATGTCGTTCGCTGGCAACATCACCATCAAACGCAATCAACACCTTCGCGATGCACTGCAGTGGGCGCCTAAAGAGTTGCTGCTTGTCGAAACGGACGCACCTTTTCTAACTCCCGAGCCTTACCGCGGTCGCCCGAACGCTAGCTACCTCGTACCAATCACGGTTCGAAAGATGGCTGAGGTGCGTGAAATGGATGTCAACGAACTTGCTGCGCAACTGACGGAAAACACTCAGCGCGTTTACGGAAGTTGGGCTAACTAGTGGTTGAACTTCTCGGCGGAAACGACATTCGCAAACTTGCTGATGCTCTAGGTGTCGTGCCAACAAAAAAGCTCGGACAAAACTTTGTAACCGACCCAAACACTATTCGCCGTATCGTTGCAGCAGCCAAGCTGAAGGGCCACGAGAACGTGGTTGAAATTGGCCCTGGTCTAGGCTCACTGACGCTCGGACTTCTTGAAGTTGCCAAGTCGGTTACTTCGGTCGAGATTGACGCGAAGATGGCAGCCGCCATTGAAGACACTGTTGCAAAACGCGCTTCAGGCAAAGAGTTTCACCTAGTAACTCACGACGCCATGACGGTTACCGAACTTCCGGTGACTCCAGATGCACTGGTAGCCAACCTGCCTTACAACATCTCGGTTCCGGTGCTCTTGAACTTTCTCGAACGCTTCGACAGCATTCGTACCGGTTTGGTTTTGGTGCAGGCTGAGGTCGCTCACCGCTTGGCAGCTAAGCCCGGCTCCAAGGTTTACGGCGCTCCGAGCGTGAAGCTCGCTTGGTATGCCGACGCGAACCTGGCCGGCAATGTTGGTCGCACGATTTTTTGGCCGGTGCCAAACGTTGACTCAGCGCTGGTTTACTTCGAGCGCCACCAGGTGCCGATCGGTGATGAAGCCCTAAGGCTCGTGACCTTCGACGTCATCGACGCGGCCTTCGGTCAACGCCGCAAGACCCTTCGCCAAGCACTTTCGAACTGGGCGGGCTCTCCGGCAGCGGTAGACGAGCTACTCGAACGCGCCGGCATTGCATCGTCGCTTCGAGGCGAGCAGCTCGACATTGATGACTTTGTAAAGATTGCGAGAGCTCGTGGCTAAAGACACTGCAATCGGCAGAGACGACCACATTCGCGAATTCAAACTCGTTGAATACTTCAACTGCGCACCGGCACAACTTTTTGTGATTCTCGGTGACATCGCGCAGTGGCCAAAACTTCACGCGCCACGCATCTTGGTTAGAAAAGAGCCAACGCGAGTTCAGGTGGCTTTCGACGATGCCACTCGCGTGAACATCACTTTTGACCGTGGCGAAGAGCCTGGCACTGCACAACTGACCTTTCACCACGAACTTCACCAGGATGTCGCGCAGGTGCGAGCCTGGCGCAGCTACTGGCGCCAGTTCTTGAAGCAGCTTCGTTCTAGGGTTGAGTTGTGAGCAACTGGGTTCGCGCAACCGCGCAAGGCAAAATCAATCTGTTCTTCAGTGTTGGCTCGGTTATGCCCGACGGCTATCACGATGTGGTGAGCCTCTATCAAGCTATCGAACTGCAAGAACGAGTTTCGATTCGCATTACCGACGAACAAGTGGGAATGCTGTTTGAAGTTGGCGGAACACTCTCAATCGCGCAGCTCGATTCGGTTCCTAAAACCAACAGCAACTTGGTGGTCAAGGCTGCTAACAAGATTTTGAGCATGGCGGGGCTAGACGATCAATCATTCGACTTCGAAATTGTGAAGCAGGTTCCGGTGGCCGGTGGTCTTGCTGGTGGTAGCGCCGATGCAGCTGCTGCGCTTCTAGCGACCAACGAACTTTTGGCAACCAGGTTTTCGCAGAACCGTTTGAGTGAAGCGGCAGCAGCACTAGGGGCAGACATTCCTTTCGCACTGCTCGGCGGCACCGCTATTGGAACCGGTCGCGGTGAACAACTCGTCAAGGTCGAGGGTGCCGCAACTTTGCACCTCGTCGTCATTCTCAATGACGGTGGCTTGAGTACGCCAGATGTTTATCGCACGCTCGATCGTCAACGAGAAGACTCTGCCTTGCAAACTCCAGTCGCGAACATAGACGCTTTGGTTTCTGCTCTTGTAAACGGCGATCTCGAAAACGTCGTCGCAAACATTCACAACGATTTGCAATCCGCAGCGCTCGAACTGATGCCAGAACTTGAACTGACCATCGCAGCTGCTGAACGAGACGGTGCGTTGAAAGCGTTTGTTTCTGGGTCTGGCCCAACCGTCATTGCCGTTGCGCGCGATGCCCAGCACGCCATCGAGCTTGCGGGCAAACTTCAAAACGCTAACTTCAACTGTGTGGTCACCAAAACCAGCACCAGCGGCGCAACTCTGATTGTCGAGGTCTAGTGGCTCACCTGCTTGGCGCTGAAGAGATTGAGCTTAGCTTTCCGACCAAGAAAGTTTTTAACAAGGTCACCATCGGAATCAACGAGGGCGATCGCATTGGTGTTGTCGGTCGCAATGGTGACGGTAAATCAACTCTGCTAAAACTGCTTGCCAAGCGCATTCAACCTGACGAGGGTCGCGTAACGCACCGAGGCGGTTTGCAAATCGGCATTCTCGATCAGGGTGACACGCTCGACCCAAGTGCCACCATCGCGCAGTGTGTGGTCGGCGACACCGCGGAGCACGTTTGGGCCGGCAACCCTAAAGTTCGTGACGTCATCTCTGGCCTGCTGAATGATCTCGACTGGAACGCGACAATCGAAACTCTTAGCGGTGGCCAGCGTCGCCGCGTTGCGCTGGCAACCCTATTGGTGCAAGACCTCGACGTGGTCATGCTCGATGAGCCAACTAACCACCTAGATGTTGAGGGTGTGGCCTGGCTGGCTGGTCACCTGAATAACCGCTGGAGTAAAAACGCTGGCGGGTTGATTGTGGTCACTCACGACCGCTGGTTTCTCGATGCTGTTTGCAACTACACCTGGGAGGTTTACGGCGGTGAAATCGAGCCGTTCGAAGGTGGTTACGCCGCATACATTCTTCAGCGCAATGAGCGCAACCGAAGTGCAGCCGCAAGTGAAACTCGACGTCGTAACCTACTTCGCAAAGAGCTTGCCTGGCTAAGACGTGGAGCGCCGGCGCGAACTTCGAAACCGAAATTCCGCTTAGATGCAGCCGCCGAACTTATCGAAGGCGAGCCGCCGGTTCGCGACTCGGTAGAACTTTCGAAGTTGGCAACTGCGCGACTCGGCAAAGACGTGATCGATGTCGAAAACGTTTCCTACGACATTGAAGGCAAGCACATTCTGAACGACGTCACCTGGCGACTAGGCCCTGGTGATCGCGTCGGAATTGTTGGCGTGAACGGCGCTGGCAAGACAACGTTGATCCGTTTGATTCAGGGGTTGCTAACGCCGACCGCCGGTCGCATCAAACGTGGCAAGACCGTTAACCTTGCGGTGCTGAGCCAAGACGTTAAAGAGCTCGATGAGTTTCACGGCGATCGCATCTATGAGCTGATCGGCCGCGAACGTTCTTTCTTCGAGGTTGACCGCAAAGAGGTCAGCGTCACGCAGTTGGTCGAACAGCTGGGTTTCACGCAGGCGCAACTGCAAACACCAATCGAAGACCTTTCGGGTGGCCAGCGTCGCAGGCTTCAGTTCTTGCGCCTGCTCTTTGGTGAACCAAACGTGCTGGTGCTCGACGAGCCGACCAACGACCTCGACACCGACATCCTCGCTGCGATGGAAGACTTGCTCGATAGCTGGCCAGGAACTCTGATTGTGATTAGTCACGACCGCTACCTGCTCGAACGTGTCACCGACCAGCAATACGCGCTGCTAGGTGACGGACACCTGCGTCACCTCACCGGGGGAGTCGACCAATACCTTCAGTTGCGAGCTGCGAGCCTGAACAGCGCATCTCAGACCAAGCCAGCAACCACCGAAACTGAAGTGTCGGGCAAACTCTCTGGTGCTGCCAGACGAGACGCTGAAAAGAACCTGACCCGCATTGAGCGTGCTCTTGAGAAACTGGCTCAGGCTGAAACCGAACTTCACGGGCAAATGGCGGTTCACGACCAAAGTGACTACGACGGGCTTGCTGGCCTTGTAAAACGCCAGAATGAGCTCAATCAGCAACGTGAAGATCTAGAGCTGGAGTGGCTCGAAACTTCG
>CAWULM010000045.1:0-5921 GCA_963923635.1 uncultured Micrococcales bacterium
TCAGCTGAACGCGATGAGGCATTACTTCGTCTCGAAGAGCTGAAGTCTCTATAGCTTGAAATAAACCAGTGGGTCAATCGCAATGGCGATGAACAGCACCGTCAAGTAAGTGATCGAAATGTGGAACAAGCGCATTGGTGATTTTGGTTCTTCGGTCTTGCTTTGGTTGTAGAGAGCTGTAGCCTCCCAGATGAACCAAATGCCGTTCAGCAAACTTGAGACTAGGTAAATCCAGCCCATTGGTTCAGCCCAAATTAGCAATAGCGATGCAGCGACCATAGCCCAGGAGTACAACGCGATTTGCACTCCGACCACTCGGTGTGAACGAACCACAGGCAACATTGGCACTCCAGCTGCCGAATAGTCTTCGCGGTAGCGCATTGATAGCGGCCAGTAGTGCGGCGGGGTCCAGA
This sequence comes from uncultured Micrococcales bacterium, assembly GCA_963923635.1. Taxonomy (GTDB): domain Bacteria; phylum Actinomycetota; class Actinomycetes; order Actinomycetales; family Microbacteriaceae; genus Rhodoluna. The sequence goes on from CAWULM010000045.1 coordinate 414, forward strand.
GGAATATCACCAGGAACAGGAGCCAAGCCGAGACACTGAGCGTGTCCGTGGTCGCCGCCCAGCCAATTAGCACTGGCATAGCGCCGGCAGCGCCGCCCCAGACGATGTTTTGCGGGGTGCGACGTTTCAGAAGCAATGTGTAAACCAGTACGTAGAAGGCGATTGCTGCGAATGAAAGCGCCGCCGCCAGCCAATTGGTCAAGAAGCCGAGCCAAAGAACGCTAAATACGCCGACAATCCAGGCGAAACGCAGAGCCTGAGGCTTGGTGAGCTCACCGGTAACTAGCGGGCGCCCCTTAGTTCGACCCATCAGCTTGTCAATATCTGCGTCGATGTAGCAGTTGAACGCATTGGCGCTTCCCGCTGAAAGCGCGCCGCCCACCAGAGTCGCCAAAATGAGCCACAGGTTAGGAATTCCGTGCTTTGCCAAGATCATGGTTGGAACCGTGGTGATGAGCAACAACTCGATTACGCGCGGCTTGGTTAGCGCCAAATAGGCTTTGAGCCTGTTCAGGACTGGGTTGCGCGACAAAGTCTGGTTCCTTGCGTTGGTTTACCTCTAGTCTAAGCGACTTGCACCGCGCCGTTATTCCGAGCACTCGAGAGCGGCGGGTGTAGACTTAGAGGGCATTTGAGGATGCATTCTGGGCGAAGACGCCATCTAAATACTTGTGAATTTATAAGGAGCTGTCTTGTCAGCATTCCAGTGGTCAGATCTAGACACTAAAGCAGTAAATACCGCCAGAATTTTGGCTGCCGATGCAGTTGAAAAAGTTGGAAACGGTCACCCGGGAACGGCAATCAGCTTGGCCCCAGTTGCCTACTTGCTCTTCAACAAGGTGATGCGTCACGACCCTAAAGATGACCGCTGGCTTGGCCGCGACCGCTTCATTCTTTCGGTAGGTCACTCCTCACTCACCCTTTACAACCAGCTTTACCTTCACGGCTACGGTCTTGAACTCGATGACCTGAAGTCGCTGCGCACCTGGGGTTCAGCTACTCCTGGGCACCCTGAGTACGGTCACACCAAAGGTGTGGAAATCACCACCGGACCTCTGGGACAAGGTTTAGCTTCGGCTACCGGATTTGCTTACGCTGCTCGCTACGAGCGCGGCCTTTTTGACCCTAAGGCGCCAACCGGTTCTAGCCCGTTCGACCACTTTGTATACGTAATCGCAGGTGATGGCGACATGCAGGAAGGTGTAACCTCCGAGGCTGCATCGCTTGCTGGTCACCAAAAACTTGGCAACCTCGTCGTAATCTACGACTCGAACCAAATCTCGATTGAAGACGATACCAACATTGCCTTCACTGAAGACATCCGCGCTCGCTATGAGTCATACGGCTGGCACACCCAGCTTGTCGACTGGAAGAAGACCGGCAATTACGTCGAGGACATGGAAGAGCTCTACAACGCCATCCAGGCTGCCAAGGCTGTTACCGACAAGCCATCGCTGATTCAACTTCGCACCATCATCGGTTGGCCTTCGCCAAAGAAGCAGAACACCGGAAAGATTCACGGCTCAGCGCTTGGTGCTGAAGAGCTTGCGGGTCTAAAGACCGCGCTAGGTTTCGACCCAGAGCAAACTTTCGAAGTTGCACCTGAAGTCATCGCCCACACTCGCGGTTACCAGCAGTTGGCCGATCAGGTTCGTGCAGGTTGGGAAGCAGACTTTGATGCCTGGGCTGCTGAGAACCCAGACAAGAAGAATCTTCTCGATCGCATCACTTCTCGCCAAAGCCCTGAAGGACTGGTCGAGGCGCTTCCGGTGTTTGAAGGTGGAACCGAGGTTTCAACTCGCTCCGCTTCGGGCAAGGTAATCAACGCCATCGCTGCGGTCATGCCAGAACTCTGGGGCGGTTCGGCCGACCTAGCTGAATCGAACAACACCACGATCGATGGTGCCAAGTCATTTGTTCCTGCAGAGTGGTCTACCCACGAGTGGAGCGGTGACAAGTACGGTCGCGTTCTTCACTTCGGTATTCGTGAGCACGCGATGGGTTCGATTCTGAACGGCATTGCCCTGCACGGAAACACCCGACCTTTCGGCGGCACCTTCCTGATCTTCAGTGACTACATGCGACCTGCTGTTCGTCTGGCTGCACTGATGCGTGTTCCGTCGATCTTCGTTTGGACTCACGACTCGGTGGCCCTTGGTGAAGATGGTCCAACTCACCAGCCAGTAGAGCAACTCGCCTCTCTTCGTGCGATTCCACAACTAGACGTGGTGCGCCCAGCAGACGGAAACGAAACCGCTTGGGCATGGAAGACCATTCTTGAGCGTCACCACAACCCGGCCGGTATCGCACTCACCCGTCAGAACATTCCGGTGTTCAAGCGTGGCGAAAAAGATGCAACCGGTGTTGTTTTTGCTGGTGCGGAAAACACTGCCAAGGGTGCGTACGTTTTGGCGGATGCTTCGAACGGTAAGCCAAAGGTGATCATCGTTGCTACTGGCTCAGAGGTGCAGTTGGCTGTAGCCGCACGTGAACAGCTCGAAGCTGCAGGCACTCCAACCCGTGTTGTCTCAGCTCCTTGTCTCGAGTGGTTCGACGAACAGTCGGCTGAATACCGCGAGAGCGTTTTCCCAAGCTCTGTAAAGGCTCGAGTCTCTGTTGAGGCTGGTCTGGCACTTGGCTGGAGCAAGTACATCGGTGCAAACGGCCGCTCAGTTTCGATCGAACACTTCGGTGCATCGGCCGACTACAAGACCCTATTCCGTGAATTTGGGATTACTACCGAAAACGTTGTAGCTGCCGCTAAAGACGCTCTCAAGAACAACTAGTTTTCAGAAAGAAGAAGATCATGACCAGTCCCCTAGCCCAACTTTCAGCAAACGGCGTAAGCATTTGGCTTGACGACCTATCACGCAGCCGCATCACCTCTGGTCAACTCGCCGAGTTGATCAACTCACGTTCGGTCTCTGGTGTTACCACTAACCCAACAATTTTCGCTGGCGCGCTGGCCAAGGGAGAAGCGTATGCTGCCCAGGTGGCAGACCTAGCAAAGCAGGGTGTCGGCACCACCGAAGCAATCTTTGCAATCACCACCAAGGATGTCGCAGACGCCTGTGACATCTTCGCCGGTGTTTACCGCGACACCAACGGCTACGACGGTCGCGTTTCGATTGAAGTTGAGCCTGGACTAGCAAACGATGCCGCAGCAACCGTTGCTCAAGCTAAGGAATTGTTCGCGGCAGTAAACCGCGAAAACGTCATGATTAAGATTCCGGCAACCAAGCCTGGTCTTGCCGCAATTACCGAAGTTATCGGTGCGGGTATCAGCGTAAACGTAACTCTGATTTTCTCGCTCCAGCGCTACCGTGAAGTTATCGCAGCTTACCTCTCAGGCCTAGAGAAAGCTCAAGTCAACGGCCACGACCTCAGCAAGATTCACTCGGTTGCATCGTTCTTCGTTTCACGTGTTGACACCGAAATCGATGCACGCCTAAGCGCTGTAGGAACTGTCGACGCAAACACCTTGAAGTCGAAGGCCGCCGTCGCTAACGCACGTCTTGCCTACCAAGTTTTTGAGCAAGAATTCTCAACCGACCGTTGGGATGCACTCAAGTCAAACGGTGCGAACCTCCAGCGTCCATTGATGGCATCGACCGGAGTCAAAGACCCGGCCCTGCCAGACACGATGTATGTCACCGAACTAGTTGCGAACAACCTAGTCAACACCATGCCAGAGAAGACCATGGAGGCTGTGTTCGATCACGGTGTTGTTCCTGGCGACAGCATCCACGGAACTTACGAAGAAGCCAAGATGATTTTGCTAGCAGTTGCAGCCGTTGGCGTTGACTACGACGCTGTCACCGAGAAGCTCGAGGCCGAAGGCGTTGAAAAGTTCATTGTCTCGTGGGGCGAACTAGTTGACACTGTTGCTGCTGCCCTAGAAGGCGCCAAGTAAATGTCACTCAAACTTGTAGCCACAGGAGCTGCTGCAGAGGCAGTCGCAGATTCAATCGACCAGTTAGTTGCTGAAAAATTCGCAAGCCGTCTTTTTGCGAAGGATTTTACTCTGTGGGGTAAAGAGGCTGAAGACGAATCTTCAAAGCGACTTGGCTGGACTCATTCTGGTTCAGATTCGCAAGCTCTCGTCTCGTCGATTCTTGAACTTCGCGACCACTTTCAAGCCGCTGGTGTCAACCGCTTCGTACTCTGTGGTATGGGTGGTTCGTCGCTTGCTCCAGAAGTGATCACTAAGACCGCTGGAGTTGAACTTGTCGTGCTCGATTCGACTAACCCTGAGCAAGTTGCTGCCGCGCTTGCAGAGGGTATTGAGCGCACGGCTGTAGTGGTTTCATCAAAGTCTGGTTCGACAGTAGAAACCGACTCGCAGAAGCGCTCGTTCGAAGCCGCATTCACTGCTGCCGGTATCGAAAAGACTGACCGCATCGTAATCGTCACCGACCCTGGTAGCCCAATGGAAGCTGCAGCTAAGGCTGACGGTTATCGTATTTTCAACGCGGACCCTACCGTTGGTGGACGCTACTCAGCACTAACCGCATTTGGCTTGGTGCCATCCGGTTTGGCTGGAGTAGACATTGCAACTCTGTTGACCGACGCAGTCGCCGCTGCAGAGATTCTCTCGGCTGATTCCCCTGTTAACCCGGGTTTGCAGCTTGGTGCTATCCTCGCTCGCACCAAAGGCGCGAGCGGTTACCGCAACAAGGTTGGTGTTGTTTCTCTAGACACTCCGATTCACGGCTTTGGGGATTGGGCAGAACAGCTGATCGCTGAGTCAACCGGAAAAATCGGTCGCGGTGTTTTGCCGGTTGTGTTGTCGGCGGACAGTTACGAAAGTAAACACGATTTGGTCGACCTTGTGAAGGTTGCAGTCGTTGCCAACGCTAGCGACGCAGCCGGTTTCGATGCCGCCGTTTCAGGTTCGCTCGGGGCTCAGTTCTTGCTGTGGGAAGTTGCAACAGCGGTTGCGGGTGCTCTGCTCGGTGTAAACCCATTCGACCAGCCAGACGTTGAGTCAGCCAAGATTGCTGCTCGCGGCATGCTCGAGAAGCGTGCGGCAGCCGTTGCCCCGCACTTCGTTAGCGAAGGTGTTGAGGTTCGGTCAACCAGCTTGAACCTAGGTTCTGCGCAGACCGTTGGTGAAGCCATCCGCGCGCTGTTCGCAGAACTAGGCTCACAAGGTTATGTTTCGATTCAGGTTTACCTCGATCGCATCTCGCACGCTTCGGCTGAGGTCTTGCGCGAACAAGTCGCTGCGGCGACCGGACGCCCAACCACTTTCGGCTGGGGTCCGCGTTTCTTGCACTCGACCGGTCAGTATCACAAGGGCGGGCCACGTGAAGGTGTTTACCTGCAGATCACTCAGTCGTCAGAACAAGATCTTGCTGTTCCTGGTCGCGATTTCACTTACGGTGAACTAATCACTTCGCAGGCTGCAGGAGACGCGAATGTGCTCGGCAACCTCGAGCGTCCAGTTTTGACTCTTACGCTGTCGGATGTTGAGGCTGGTATCAAGACCATTCAAGCGGCTATCGG
>CAWULM010000046.1:0-5845 GCA_963923635.1 uncultured Micrococcales bacterium
TTGGAGAAACTTCAATCTTGGCGGTGGTGGTTGAGACCTTTGCATCTTCCATCTGTGAAGCGATGGTGCGCTTCCAGATCAGGTCGTAAAGCTCCCAGGCCCGACCAAGAAGTTCACCCTTGAGTTCGGTTGGCGTGCGGAAAACTTCACCAGCCGGGCGAATAGCTTCGTGAGCCTCTTGGGCGTTCTTGTTCTTGCCGGTGTAGACGCGGTGAACGTCAGAAACCATTTCGTTGCCGAACATGGCTGCAGCCTGTTTGCGCGCGGCGTTGATTGCCTGCTGCGACAGCGTTGGCGAGTCGGTACGCATATATGTGATGTAACCGTCTTGGTAGAGCGACTGTGCGGTGTCCATCGTTTGCTTGGCAGACATGCGCAACTTGCGCGATGCCTCCTGTTGCAGCGTGGATGTCGTGAACGGAGCCGCTGGGCGACGGGTGCTTGGCTTAGCCTCAACCGAAGTAACCGTGCTGGTTACCGAGCCAGACTGCGATGCCTCGGCGAGCGCCTTAGCCGCAGCCTCATCTAGCAGAAGAACGTCAGCGATGAGTTTTCCGTTGTCGTCGAATGACTGACCGGTCGCAATCTTCTTGCCACCAACGGTCGCAAGCTTTGCCTTGAACGAAGGTTCACCGTTGGTGCAACCGAAGGTTGCCTCAACATCGAAGTAGGCAGCCGACACGAAAGCCATGCGCTCACGTTCGCGCTCAACGATAAGGCGAACCGCAGGTGACTGCACGCGACCTGCGCTGAGTCCACGGTTGATCTTGCGCCAAAGCACAGGTGAAATTTCGTAACCGAATAGGCGGTCGACGATGCGTCGAGTTTCTTGAGCCTGAACCAGGTCGTTGTCGATGTCGCGAGTGTGGTTCAGTGCGCCTTGGATGGCTTCTTTGGTGATTTCGTGAAACACCATTCGCTTGACCGGCACCTTTGGCTTGAGAACCTGAAGCAGGTGCCACGCGATAGCCTCACCTTCGCGGTCTTCATCGGTTGCGAGGTAAAGCTCGTCAGCATCTTTCAGCGCACTCTTTAGCTCGCTGACGGTTTTGCTCTTACCTGGAGCAATGCCGTAATAAGGCTCGAAGTTGTTCTCGATGTTCACAGCAAACTTGCCGAATGGACCCTTCTTCAACTCGGCTGGAAGGTCGCGTGGCTCAACGAGCTCGCGAATGTGACCGACCGAGGCGAGAACAGTGAATTCGTCGCCGAGGTATTTCGAGATTGTCTTGGCCTTTGCAGGCGACTCAACAATGACTAGCTTCTGGCTTGATGCCAACTATTGCTCCCTTATATCTGTGACACCCGGCGTAAAACCGCGAGCATCTGCGAAATGAACCATACCAAGAGTTTTTACCTCTGTGCGAATGAACACTTGCGACCCAACAATACGACAAGAAACCAGTTTTGCCATATCTTCTTGTGAAACTTTGGCTGCCGCCTCACAGGGAAACCCCGTTTCGAAGCCGTTTAGAGCGTTGGTTGCAGCCTGGGCTGCCGCCTGAGCCGAGCGGATCGCAGTCACCTCAGCACGGGTCGCCACAGCCTCGAGGTTGATTAGCGAGACCAGACCGAAAAGCAGCAAAACACTGGCCAAAACCAGCACCGTACCTGAACCGGCTTCATCGAATGTGGCGGTTTTGAGCGGGTTAGCCAACGGGGATGTCCTCGCCGACCCAAACGCAAGACCGCTGCAGTAGTTCAAAGCTGGGCAACTCTAAGCCCACCCACCGACGTTGAGCTATCGAGGCGCAGAGCAGCCCGTCGCGATGCTCGAGTCGCAGGTAGGCGGCTGGCTCATGTTTCGCCAGCCAGCTACTCAAGAATTCTTGTGATTTGCCGGCTTGGGCTGCCTGCGCCAAGGCGAATGACTCAGCTGCAAACCTGATGGAACTGGCCTGCATTGCCAGAGCGGCAAGACTGATACCAAGTGCCACCATCAGTGCGGGTAAGGCGATTACAAACTCAGCAGTTACTGCCCCAGCTTCAGACTGCCAACTACTGGCCATTTGGGTTGTTGAATGTCAGAGCGCTCCTGACCAGCCCGAAAAGTATGTCTTTTACCTCGGGGCTGCGCAGGATCACTACCAGCAGGCCAGCGAAACCAACCGCCGCCATCAGCGCGATCGCATATTCGGCGGTAGCAGCACCAAGTTCTGAGCGCATGCTTTCTCGCCAGACTGTTTTCATTTTTCTCCTTTTATATGTGCGTTATTCCAGAGGTTTGAGTGAGCCCTATTGCCATCGGAACCACCAGTAAAAGAACTAGGGCAGGCAGCGCGGTTGCGCCTAACGGAATGAGCAGCTTTACACCTAATTCGCGAATGTGCAGGTGGCTTCTTGCGCGCTCTGCCGCGCGAAGTTCGGTCAGTGTCAGCCGAAGTGCTTCGGCCAGCGGAAAGCCTCCCTTTAGAGCCGAACGGTGCAGCTGTTCGAGTTGGGTCTTGAATGGCTGCTCGACTATGACGCTTTGCAAGCTTCTTCGAAAAGACAATCCTGAACTCAGGTTGAGCACGACAGCGCTTAGTTGACCTATGCGTGTGTCCGTTGCTGGTTTGAACTTGAGCATGCGCGAACTAAACCAACCACCCAAACAGAGAAGAGCAACGCCGAAGGCGACCGACAGCTTGGCAACCCAACTTTGTGCAATCACCTGGAGAACCGGCAAACCCAGCAACTGTGCCAGAGCGAACGCAACCACCGGCAACCAAATCACCAATCGCACAGTTGCCCTAGGCGCTGCACTCTCAGCCGCGATTTTCTCTGCGTCTCGATGTTCTTCTTGCAGTTGATGCACCAAGGCCTGCAATGGTTCGATGGCCGATGCACCTGACCGGCGGCAGATGCTAACTATTTGGTCCACCTCGGTAATCAGCGCGAGATTGTTTGAGCGATTCATGAATTCGGCGCGTGCATGGCGCAGTGAAACACCGAACCGAAGCTGCGACGTCATGGCGGTCAGTGCCTCGAGATCAGAGCTCGACACGTTGCACCTTCAGTTTGTCGGCTTCAAGAATGAATCGACCAACCGCATCGATGCGATGGTTTGGATCGGCACTCAAATAAACAACCAACCCGAAAGCATCGAGTACCTGTAAAGCTAACGTTCGTTCAGAAACGCCGGCTGACGAAGCGATGCCGCTCAACCGCGTAACCACGGCTTCGAGCGAATTGGCGTGGATGGTCGCACCACCACCGCAGTGCCCGGTGTTGAGTGCTTCGAGCAATGTGAAGAGCTCTGGCCCTCGAATCTCACCTAAAGCGATGCGATCTGGACTCATGCGCAGCGATTCGAACACCAACCGATTCAGCAAGATTTCACCGACGCCTTCATTGTTCGACTGCCTTGAGTGCAGCGAAACCGAATTTGGAGTGCCGAGCGAAAGTTCGGGGGTGTCTTCGATGGTGATGATGCGCTGGTTTTCAACTTGCCTCAAGAGATGGCGCAGCAGCGAGGTTTTGCCACTGCCCGCCGCTCCGGCGATGAGTACGTTTACACCACCGCTCAGCTGCGCCTGAATTTGGTGCAATCGCAAGATTGAAAGCACATCACTGAATTGGAGCTCTGTCTCGTCGGTTGCCAGTTTGCGAATTGTGGCGCTGGAGTTAGGGGCGATTCCCACACCTAGAACCGCATGAAGTCGATAGTCACCTAAGCGAACCGAAGTGGCCGGGTTCTGATAGTCGAGTCGACCTCCCGCACTTTCGACTAGGTCAATGAGCCAGTCGGCAAATGCCTCTTCTGATGCGAACTGCGGCGCTGCGGCCGACCAACGACCTTGACTTTTCTGAAGCACCGCATCGAAGTTGTTGAATACGACGTCGGTAACGCCTGGCTCGGCGAATAGTCGATCTATCTGAGGCAGCACCGAACCACTTTGACCCGAGCGAGCAAAGGCTAGAGCAACGCGGCGAAATCTGTGGAAAAGCGTGAAAAAGCCCAGTTAAAAAGTGGCGGCAGGCCTTGGGGGAAGCCTGCCGCCGAGGCGACGCCGTATTGGGGGGAACCGGCGTCGCGGACGGGATAAACCCGTCACACTTATGATAAGCAGACTAGCGTGAAAAAACTTCCAAGTTCAGTAATTTCACAGAAACTTTTTCACATAGTGAACAGCGTTAAGTTATCCACAGAAATCGAGTAGGACCAGAAGATAGTCACTTATGGCAGTATTAAGCCACTAGCCCAGAAAGAGACAAAGATGTCCGATTCAGATGCCATTGACACACTGTTTAGTGAAACTCGAGTGTTTGCACCAAGCGGTGAATTCGCAGCCCAAGCCAATGCAAAGCAAGACCTGTACGACCTAGCCGCTGCCGACCGACTCGCTTTCTGGCAAGCCCAAGCAGAACGCTTGCACTGGCACAAACCATTCACCCAGGTGCTCGACTGGAGTGACGCTCCATTCGCTCGCTGGTTTCAAGATGGCGAGCTCAACATTGCTTACAACTGCCTAGACCGTCACGTCGAAAATGGTCTTGGCGATCGAACTGCATTGCTCTTCGAGGGCGAACCTGGCGACACCAAAAGCTACACCTACGCCGAGTTGACTGCCGAAGTAAAGAAAGCGGCCAACGTGCTCACCGGCCTCGGAGTCAGACGTGGCGATCGAGTTGCCATTTATCTTCCGATGATTCCAGAGGCTGTCATTGCAATGTTGGCAACGGCACGCATCGGTGCGATTCACTCGGTGGTCTTCGGTGGCTTCAGTGCGGACTCTCTGGCTACCCGCATTCAAGATGCCGAAGCGAAAGTTGTCATTACTGCAGATGGTGGTTATCGAAAAGGCAAGGCATCGTCGTTGAAGCCAGCGGTTGATGAAGCACTTCAAGGTGGCAACTGCCCGAGCGTGCAACACGTTTTGGTTGTGAAGCGAACCGGTCAGCCAGTCGAGTGGTTTGAAACGACCGACATCTGGTGGCATGAAGCCGTCGATGCCGCAAGCGCAGATCACGAAGCCAAGGCATTTCCGGCCGAGAACCCGCTGTTCATTCTTTACACCTCGGGAACCACCGGAAAACCAAAAGGTATTTTGCACACCTCCGGTGGCTACCTGACTCAAGCAACGTACACGCACCGCAACGTCTTCGATCTAAAACCAGAAACCGATGTTTATTGGTGCACCGCCGACGTCGGCTGGATCACCGGACACAGCTACGTTGTTTACGGGCCACTCGCAAACGGCGCGACGCAGGTAATTTACGAAGGCACTCCCGACGCACCGCACCCAGGTCGCTGGTGGGAGATCGTAGAGAAATATAAAGTCTCGATTCTCTACACAGCGCCAACCGCTATTCGCAGCTTCATGAAACTCGGATCAAAGGTTCCAAAGCAGTTTGATTTGAGCAGTATTCGTTTGCTCGGTTCGGTCGGTGAACCTATCAACCCTGAAGCTTGGATTTGGTATCGCGACGTTATCGGCGCGGGTACTGCGCCAATAGTTGACACCTGGTGGCAAACAGAAACCGGTGCCATCATGATCAGCCCACTACCTGGTGTGACGCACACCAAACCGGGCTCGGCACAGGTACCGCTGCCAGGCATCGTCGCTGAAGTTGTCGACGATCATGGTCACGCCGTTGATAACGGCAAGGGTGGCTACCTAACCCTTACCGAACCTTGGCCGTCGATGCTTCGCGGAATTTGGGGTGACCCCGAGCGCTTCAAAGAAACTTACTGGTCACGTTTTCACGGTCAATACTTCGCCGGGGATGGCGCAAAGAAAGACCCAGACGGCGACATCTGGTTGCTCGGTCGCGTTGACGATGTGATGAACGTTTCTGGTCACCGTCTCAGCACAACCGAAATCGAATCGGCTCTTGTTTCTCACCAATTCGTTGCCGAAGC
>CAWULM010000047.1:0-5603 GCA_963923635.1 uncultured Micrococcales bacterium
AACCCGTGGTTCGCTTCGCGCCAATCTACTATTCGACCGGCGAGAGTTGGTCCGACTCCGGGCAGAGTTTCAATGGTTGCGCTGGTGGCTGCATTGATGTTGATAGTTGAATCGGCCCCGGCGATGGCGCCCGCAGTTTGGCTATTGCCGACAGTAATCTGTTCACCATCGACAACTTGTCGCGCCAAGTTCACACTCGATTGATTAGCCTTGCGCGTGAAACCACCGGCGGCAGCTACCAACTGAAACAGCCGTGACCCGAGCGGCAGTGAATACACACCGGGAGCCTGGACCTCGCCTGTTATGTGAACCCAAATTTCGGTTGAAACCGTTTGCGAGACGGGTGTGGGATTTATTGGCACCTGCACAGATGTTACCGGTGCCTGCTGTCCAAATAACGTGAAAGCTACAAAGCAAAACAGAGCCACTGGAATGGCGAGCTTCAGAAGTGCCTTGCGGTCGCCACTTTTAGCGGAGGCTAAAGTTTCGCGAATCCAATGCACACAAAAAAGTTAGTTCGCGCGCGCGATTGCACCCATGCAAGAAAAGATTCTGTGGAGAACTACTTTGTTGCGATGTTGACGAGCTTCGGCTCACGAACAATGATCGCCGCAATCTCGCGACCAGCCAGCGCTTTCTGAACATTGGTTGATTCCATGGCAAGGGCTTGCAAGGCATCCTTGGTGATATCAACCGGAACCTCGATCAAATCACGACGCTTGCCATCCACTGACAAAACTGCCGTGGTATTCGACTCAACCAACAGCGATTCGTCGGCGACAGGAAGACCAGCCAACGCAACTGAAGGCTTGTGGCCCAACCTCTCCCACATATCTTCTGCGGTGTATGGAGCAAATAGTGACAGTGCAACTGCTACAGCCTCAGCCGCCTCGCGACAAGCTGGGTCTGACCCACCGACGGATGAGTCCAAGGTCTTACGCAGCGCGTTCACCAGTTCCATAATCTTGGCGACACCAACGTTGAACTTAAAGTTCTCGATCTGCACAGGGAAATCACGCAAGAAGGCGTGAGTTGCCTTTCGAAGTGATGCGTCACCTAGTGCGAAGTCAACGCCAGGGGCACTGGTCACATCGCCGGCTGCGCGCCAGGCTCGAGCCAAGAACTTAGCAGCCCCGCTCGGTGAAACGTCAGCCCAGTCAATGTCATCTTCAGGCGGACCGGCAAATGCCATCGTCAGACGCACCGCATCAACACCGTGCTCATCGAGTTGATCACTCAGACGCACCAAGTTGCCGCGCGACTTTGACATCGCACTGCCGTTCATCAAAACCATTCCCTGGTTCAACAAGCGAGTGAACGGCTCTTCGAAATCGACTAGACCGATGTCGTGCAGAACCTTAGTGAAGAATCTTGCGTAAAGCAGGTGCAAGATTGCGTGAGTGACACCACCGACGTACTGGTCAACCGGAGCCCAGCGCTTTGCCTCATCAACCGGGAAGGCAACAGTTTCTGACTTAGGTGACAGGTAACGCAGGAAATACCAGGATGAATCCACGAAGGTGTCCATGGTGTCGCTGTCGCGTTTAGCCGCAGCACCACATTTCGGACATGCGACGTTCACCCATTCTTCAGCCGCACCCAGCGGCGAGGTTCCCTTCGGCTTCAGGTCAAGTCCTGCGGCCGATGGAAGTTCCACCGGAAGTTCGTCTTCAGGAACAGGAACTTCTCCACAGCTTTCACAGTGGATGATTGGAATCGGAGTTCCCCAGTAACGCTGGCGCGAAATCAACCAGTCGCGAAGTCTGAAATTCTTAGTTGCTCGAGCTTTGCCCGTCTCGGCAAGGTGTTCGGTGATTGCCGCGATTGCCTCTGCTTTGCGCAACCCATTGAACTTGTGCGAATTGACTAGAACACCGTCGCCCGCGGTGGCAACGTGCGTCACCGACGGGTCGTCTTCGCCGGTGTCAACTACGGTGACAACAGGCAGGTCGAACTTGACTGCAAAAGCCATGTCACGTTCGTCGTGCGCTGGAACGGCCATGATTGCACCGGTTCCGTAGTCTGACAATACGTAGTCAGCGGCCCACACTGGCATTTGATTGCCGTTCAGAGGGTTGATTGCGTAGTGACCTAGAAAGACACCAGTTTTTTCTCGGTCGGTTGCTAGACGCTCAATGTCGTTGGACTTCTTGACCTCGTCGAGGTATGCCTGAAACTTCATGCGAACTTCTGGGTCGGCACTAGCCGCAAGTTCGGCTGCAAGATCACTGTCTGGTGCGACAACCATGAAGGTCGCGCCATAAAGCGTGTCAGGTCTAGTGGTGAATACGGTTACCGCGTGGCTTCGACCTTCGATTTCAAAATCCACTTCGGCACCGTGCGAGCGACCAATCCAGTTGCGCTGCATGGTAAGCACCTTCGCAGGCCAGTTACCTTCCAAGGAATCCAGATCGTCCAGCAGTCGATCTGCATAATCGGTCACCTTGAAGTACCACTGGGTCAGGGCCTTCTTAGTAACAACGCTGTCACAGCGTTCACAAAGCCCCTGAACTACCTGCTCATTTGCCAAAACGGTTTGGCACGAAGGGCACCAGTTCACATTCGAGTTCTTGCGGTAGGCCAATCCTCGCTTATAAAACTCCAAGAACAGCCACTGGTTCCAGCGGTAATAAATCGGGTCAGAAGTAACCAGCACTCGATCCCAGTCGAATGAACATGCATAACGTCGCATCGAAGCCTTCTGCTGAGCGATGTTGTCGTAAGTCCAGCCCTTTGGGTCTAAGCCACGTTTGATGGCCGCGTTCTCGGCTGGCAAACCAAAAGAATCCCAACCAATTGGGTGCATAACGTTAAAGCCCTTTTGAGCCCAGTAGCGCGAGATGACATCGCCAAGTGCGTAAGCCTCTGCGTGACCCATGTGCAGGTCGCCTGATGGGTAAGGAAACATGTCGAGCACGTACTTGCGCGGACGCTCGTCTCCAGGCCGGTTCGAGTCGAATGGCTTTAGCGCATCCCAAATCGGCAGCCACTTCTCTTGCATAGCGAAAGGGCTGTATTCCACTTCTGGAATGCTCTGGTCGTTCATTTACTCTCTTTTGGCTGGGTTTTGGGGCTCAAAACAAACTAGTTACAAGGTTACCAAGCCAATTCGACGATGTTGCTAACGAGCCCAGGGGTCAGCGGCACCAATCGCAGCCAACAGCGCTCCTGCTTTGAGCCTGGTTTCCTCTAGCTCATCTACTGGCACCGAATCTATGGTGATTCCGCCTCCGACACCAATCGTTACCCGTTCACCATCAAATACCAGGGTTCGAATCACCATTCCAAGGTCGGCCACGTTGTTGGCCCCGATGTAACCGAGCACGCCGCTGTAGATGCCGCGCTTACCGGCCTCAAGCTCGCCAAGAATCTCCATTGCGCGAATCTTTGGTGCGCCAGTCATAGATCCACCCGGAAAAGCCGCAGCAAGAACATCGAGCACACTCAGATCTGGCCGCATTTTGCCAACCACGGTACTAACCAACTGGTGCACGGTTGCATAAGTTTCAATCTCAAAAAGTTTTGGCACATCAATAGAGCCGACTGCACAAACTCGCCCGAGATCGTTCCGCATTAGGTCGACAATCATCAGGTTTTCGGCGCGCTCTTTTAAGTTGCTCTGAAGTTCGGCGGCGATAGAGGCATCCTCGTTGCGATCTTGCGAACGTCGTCGGGTTCCCTTAATCGGCTTGGTTGAAATCATGCCCTTGGCGTTGACTTGCAAAAACTGTTCAGGCGAAGCAGACACAACCGAGCGGTCACCAGCTCGCAAGTAAGCCGCGTAAGGTGCCGGGTTGGCTTCGCGAAGACGCAAGAAAGTCATCAAAGGATCTGCCGAACTCTGCACCGAAATCTCGTTGGTCAAGCAGATTTGATAAACATCGCCCACAGAAATGTGCTGCTGACTACGCTCGATCAGCTGCAGATAACGTTCACTACTGTGACGAAGTTCAGGCTTACCGGTATCAAGCTGACCGCGAGCGGCACGATAACGAAGCTGCTGGCCACCTACCAAAGCAAACCGCAGCAATGCAGCATTTATCCAGTGCTCGAAATCGTCTTCGTTTTCGTGAACCCCTACGAACCAAACTTGCTTCGCGTCATGGTCAAATACGATTGCGCTCTCGCAGATAAAAAGCAGGTCGGATTCTCCTTCATAACTGAAAGCGCCGACCAGGCCCGGACGAAAATCAAACGGCACCGAGATATCGTTTGGCCATTTCAGTTCATTGAGCAGCCGCTTCAAAGAGTCAAGATCTGATTCGACGATGCCTCCGGCTGAAGCACCAATCACGCTGAACCTGTGCTGCTGGTGGTGCTCTCGGTCGAGCCAAAATGCGTGAGGAAGAGCTGCAAAAAGCAGAATAAAGGCATCGCTTGGCGCCAGCCACGAATCTAGACGCTTGGCGAACAGAAACCTATTCATTTTCCTCATTGGTAATTTGCATGCACTAACAACTAATAGATTAGGTGTAACCGCGCTAAGAAGGAGGGCCGATGGTCGACGACCACCGATTCTTCTGCTTTCGCAATGGTGAGCTGGTTGAAGTCACCGATAGTGACGACGTCGAGGTTCGTCTAGCCGCTGCCGATTCCTGGCTGGTTGAAAATGGTCGCGTTCGCGCATTGGATCTTCACTTCGAGCGTTTCACAAAGGCAATCGAGAAAGTCGCGCCTGACCACGTCAGCATGCTTCCGTCCTTTTTTAACGCTGTGTTGGCACTTATCCCCCAAACCGGTGACTGGTTTCCCCGTCTTGAGTTTCACTCAAATGACAGCTTCACCTATCATCTGCACTTGCGTCTTCGTGAAGCACCAGAACGAAGCGACACAGTGACCCTTTGGACTCTCGACGAGCCTGATCCCCGAATCAACCCAGAAATTAAAGGCCCGGACCTGAGCCTAGGGCAGCAACTTCGCCGCAAAGCCAACCTGCACGGCGCCGACGAAGCAGTAATACTCGATCGCAATGGTCACATTCTGGAAGGCGCGCTAAGTTCTCTGGTTTGGTGGCGCGATGATGTCTTGTGTGCACCTGGCGACGACCTAGCTTGGCTGCCCAGCGTGACTCGAGAAGTTGTCTTTGCAGTGGCTGAGCAAGCCGGATTTAAAACTCGAACCGAAACGGTAACTCCGAAACAACTTAATGGGTTAGAAATTTGGACTCTTAGTGCTCTGCACGGCATCCGTGTGGTTACTGCCTGGGATGCCCTGCCAGATGGCCCAGGCACCGCTGAGCACGCAGACTCTTTCCGCCGTCGACTAAAGATGCTGTCGGCCTTTATCGACTAGCCGAAACTTCGAAGATTTTGTCACACCGCTTCAGAACTGCTGAATCGTGACTAATAAAAATTGCTGTCTTTCGATGCTCCCGTGCGGCAGAGATGATGTCTTGCACGATTTCTTCCGCTAGGTCGCGATTCAAACTTGAGGTTGGCTCGTCCAAAATAAGAACCTCAAAATTGGCAAGCAGTAAACGAGCCAATGAAAGTCGTGTAGCTTCGCCACCCGATATTGCTTCACCAAAATCACCCAGAGTGGTGTTCAGTCCTTCGCGGTCTGAGAAAATCGACCAGAGCTTAACCTCTTTGAGTACATTGATC
>CAWULM010000048.1:0-5522 GCA_963923635.1 uncultured Micrococcales bacterium
GGCTCGTAGGGCAAGTTTTAGTGCGGTGATTACCCACTCTGGATGGCTGTATTTCAACGCGAGAATCGCGGTGGCGTCGGTCAGTTTCTGCGAAAGTTTCGCCAACCAAGTTTCGAAGTCATGCTCGGCAACTTTTCTAAGCACCGCATTTATAAAGCCACTGAGTTTCGAATAGCCAAGTTCTTTAGCGAGTTCAACCGTTTCGTTTATCGCTGCGTGCTTCGGAATGCGAGTTCGAAGCAGTTGGTACACCCCCATGCGCAGTAGCACCAAACCATGTTTGTCGATTTGTGACTCTGATCGCGAACTGGCCACTTCAATGATTTTGGTCAGGGTCTGCGTCCATCGAATGGTCCCGTAGCCAAGTTCCTGTACCAGCCCTCGGTCTCTAGGGTCAAGGCCCGAGCGCTGCAGAAGCTTAGGAGAAAGTAAGTTTGCGTAAGCCTCATCAAAGGTAACGCGTGAGACCAACTCGAAAACAACTGATCTCGCAGATTGTTTACTCAAATTGAACCTTCTTTGCGACTCCCCTGAACCAGTCTTGTGCATCCATTGGTGTCTTTCCGGCTGGTTGCACTTGTTTCAGCATGAGCCCTGTGTTGTTTGCGCAACCTAGAACGATGCGGTTGCCTTCTAACGTCGCTTCACCTGGTGGCAGTGCAGTTTGACCGATCGCAAAGGCGGCAAGAATCTTGAACGGCTGTCCCTGGTACAACACCCATGCACCAGGCTCGGGGTTCGAAGCTCGAACGATGTTTTCTAGTGTTCTGGCATTCTTCTTGAAATCAAGTCGCGCATCTTCTCGCGTAACTTTTCGTGCAGGTGTGGTTGCACCTTCTTGTCGCTTCGCAACACTTAGGCCTGCATAGATACCGGGGATTTCCTGTAGTAGCAGTGAGCTACCCAGCTCGGTAAGTTTGTTTAGCAATGTGGTCGCGTTGTCTTCTGGAGCAATTTCGAGCTCTGCAGTGCCGTAAACCAAACCGGTGTCGATGCCTGTGTCTAATTTGAAAATTGTGACTCCAGTAGTGGTGCAACCATCGTAAAGGGCGCGTTGAACCGGTGCCGCACCTCGATATGCAGGCAGCAGACTGTAATGCAGATTGATCCATCCGCCAGGTAGAGCCTCCAGTGCGTTCTCCTGCAGTATTGACCCGTAAGCGACTATCACGCCCAAGTATGCGCCCGAGGACTCGATAGATTGCAGAGCCTGTAAGTCAATGGATTCGGTCTTTAGAGTCGGCAAGCCAAGATCAGTCGCTAGCTTTGCAACGGGTGATTCGGTGATTACTTTTTTGCGACCCACCGGTTTGTCTGGCTTAGTTACAACTAAAGCCACCTCAATGCCGGATTGCACCAAAGCGCGAAGCGTTTGGGCTGCGTTTTCGGGTGTGCCGGCAAAAACGATCGAATGATTCATCGTTGCTAGAGTATCTGCGAATCGTCCATCTTTATGGTTAGCGCACGCTGAGTTCTACCAGGTTTCAACGATCGAGTGGAACTGCCATGCGCCAGTTGCAGTGCTCTCATCACAGCGGCAACCGATGAACCGTCTTTATATGCGTAGCTGTAGAGTGCGCAAAGTTCATTGGGGGCCACGTTAGGAGCAAAGCCAAGAAACTGCAGTTCCGTTCGCCCTTGAAGCTGATCTTTCGCTGCATTGACCGTGGTAGCTGTACCCGCAATTGAAACGAGACGCTTACTTGGCGGGAAGCCCAGAGAAGTAAATTCGGCTAGTTGGCTCGAAGCCAATTCTCTAAGTTTCCAGGACCTCAATTGCTGACCAAGACCGTTGCTAACCCCACAGATGCAGATAGCTGCAGAGGGGTCCGCTAACGAAATGGCGCTAGCCCAGGTCAGCAATGCCTGCTCCTGAGCGGAGAGGCTTTCGCGATTTAGTTGTACATCCGCATCAAAAATAACCACCGCGGCGTACCCTTGTTCAGCGATTGGTTCGCAGCCGGGCGTGGCGACCACAATCAGAGGCTTGTTGGGCACCGTCTCAATAGCGTGATTCGAAGTAGACTCCACTACACGTACTCCTGCAACTGCCTTGCCCAACTCGATGGCTGTGCGCGCACTGCCGGCTCTTCCCTGCCGAAGTTTCGTGCTGCCGCACACACACAAAAATTGAGTGTTCAGCCCGGAACAGAATCTGCACTCGAGTTTTGACTGTGCGGTAACTTTGAGAGGCCCTGAACAGTGTTTGCATCGCGCACGCTCACCGCACTCTTTACAATAGGCCGCTGGGGACAAACCGAGATTCGAAACTTGAACCAGTACTGGACCTATTTTCACTGCGTCGCGAATAATTTTCAGTGGCAGCGCTGTTTGCCGGCCCGGCTCCTCGGTATGGACTACATTCTTGCGAACAGACTGCGAGTCGGCTTCTCTGGCATAACCAATTTCTACCAGCCGCTGTACCGCTAGAGACCTAGACGAGGAAACAAAGTGGAGAGTTGCCTTTGAAACTTCGTGTCTGAGCAGTGCGATGTCTCGGGTTGAGGTGTACGGCGAAGCTTGGTCTTGGTGGCTGGGCGATGCGTCGTCGACGACAATAATGTGATCGACATTCGCTAATGGTGCGTAAATAGCTGCGCGAGAACCAAGCACTACCTTTCGACCTGCTTCTAGGCAACGCAAGTAGGAAAGGTAGCGGTCTGATTTTGTTTGACCGGATTCGTAATTGATAAGGGCTTCGGCTGTTTCAGTCGCGGAGAGCACTTCATAGAGTCGACTTACGTCTCGGAAATCGGGCACTGCAACGATAACGCTCTCGAAGTTATCTCGAGCCGCAGAGCAGATCTTCAGAACATCAACCATCCAGCCTGGCAGGTGACCACAATCGCTAAGTTGAACTTGCGGCGCACTCAGATATGCCTTGACTTCACCCTTGTTCTTGGTGGTTTGGATTGTAGAAAGTTCACGTTTGCTAGCCAACCAGGTCGATTCAACACGAACCATGCGGTCGGGAATTGCTGACTTAGCAACATCGCCGAAAGTTACTGCTGCTCGGTCGGCAACTTGCCTGATGAAGGAGTACTGCTTCTCGGCCAAGACTTGAACTGGTGAGATTATTTGCGCGATTTGTGAAATCTGACCCGCGTATTCGGAGGTCTGACTCAGCCCCACGACAAAACCGCTGAGTGGTTGTTTTGATCGCCCGAAAGGTGCGAGAACTCTTTGTCCAACGCGAATATCTGAAACGAGTTCTACGGGCACTTCATAGTCAAAGAGTCGGTCAAGTGCCGGAAGCGGCGACTCAAAGACTAACTTTGCAAACCGCGCCATATGTTCTAGATACCAATCAGAGATCGGAGCTGAGGAACCTTGTTGGTGCTTTCCCAAGTGAAATCCGCCAGCTCACGGCCGAAGTGGCCGTAACTCGCAGTTTGTGCATATATAGGGCGAAGCAGATTCAATTCTTCGATAATGGCAGCAGGGCGAAGGTCGAACACCTCAAGCACAGCTTTGCTAATCAGGTCGGGATCAACGTGGTGGGTGCCGAAGGTGTCGAGATAAAACCCGACTGGACGTGCCTTCCCAATGGCGTATGCAACCTGAACCTCTGCGCGATCGGCAAGACCGGCAGCCACGATGTTTTTAGCCACCCAACGCATCGCATAAGCTGCAGAACGGTCAACCTTTGATGGGTCTTTACCGCTGAAGGCTCCGCCACCGTGTCTAGCAGCACCGCCATAGGTATCGACAATAATCTTGCGACCGGTTAGACCCGCGTCGGCCATCGGACCACCCAACTCAAATCTTCCAGTTGGATTGATAAGCAATCGAACGCCAGAACTGTCAAGATCAGATGCTGAGAGAACTGGCTCGATGACATGTTCGGCGACCGCGGCCCGAAGATCTGGAGTTGAAATGCCGGCGTCGTGCTGGGTAGAGACCACAACGGTTTCGATTGATTTGGCAACATGACCTTCGTAACCAATCGTGACCTGAGTCTTTCCGTCGGGCCGCAAGAAATCAAGGACACCTTCTTTTCGAACGTGAGCCAAACGTTGGCTGAGGCGGTGCGCGAGATCTATAGCTGCGGGCATTAGTGTCGGAGTCTCGTTGCAGGCGAAGCCAAACATTAAGCCTTGGTCGCCAGCGCCTTGAAGATCATTCTTATCTACCGAATGCTCTTCACGGGTTTCGATGCCGGAATCTACACCTTGCGCAATGTCGCGTGATTGTTCACCGATAGAAACGGATACTCCGCAGCTTTTTCCATCAAACCCGATGTCGGATGAGTTGTAGCCAATGTCTAAAACTCGTTGACGAATGATTCCTGGGATGTCAACGTACGCTTCACAGGTAACCTCGCCAGCAACATGAACCAAACCTGTTGTTGCCATGGTTTCCACTGCGACACGAGCCTTCGGGTCTTGCGCCAAAATAGCGTCAAGAATCGAGTCGCTGATTTGGTCACAGACTTTGTCTGGGTGACCTTCAGTGACGGATTCAGAAGTGAAAAGGCGTAGCGAAGTCATTTGAGGCTAGTTTAGTCGGCGGCTGCGACAGCTATTTAGCTGCGTGGATAAAGTGTTCGGCAAGCGTGCTCACCAATGCTGCAGCCAGGTCTGCCTTGGTGCCGGTTACCGTGTGGTTGCCGCCCGCCTTATCAAGCAATACGGCATGGGTTTGGTCAGCCCCGAATATTTCGCCACCCGCTATTGCGTTAGCTACCAGATAATCAACGTTCTTGCGTGTCAGTTTTGCATGACCAAGCTCCGCCAGTTGCTCTGGGGTATTTGCGTCTTCAGCGGCAAAGCCGACCACCACACCAGCCGGGTTGGTTTGTTTTAGGGCTGTGCCGTGCTTCACCAGTAGGTCGTCGTTCTGAATAAGGGTGATTGTGAAAGTCTCTCCGAGCTGCTCTTTACGAAGTTTTCTGTTTGCCGGGGCAGCTACTCGGTAATCGCTCACCGCAGCAGCCATAACTAGAACATCGGCTCGTTCCAACGTCGATTGAAGCGCAGCATCCATGTCTGAAACAGTGCTGACAGCTATAACTTTGAAAGGGCCAGATGCTGAACAATTGGCAGCGATGACGGTCACTTCGGCTCCTAGGTCGGCAGCTGCTCTGGCGATTGCAAAGCCCTGCTTACCACTGGAATGGTTTCCGATGTATCTCACGCTATCGATAGGTTCATGAGTTCCGCCCGTTGTGATCACGAAGCGAATGCCGGCTAATGGACCATTCTGCATAGCAAACTTCATTATGTCTTCGGGTTCAGGGAGTCGACCTACTCCAGAATCTTCCCCGGTTAGGCGGCCAGTTGCCGGCTGCATCACTCGGTATCCACGTTGACGAAGGGTTTCAACATTCGCAACCGTCGCTGCGTTAGTCCACATTTCGGTATGCATGGCGGGAGCAAGAACTACTGGTGCGGTGGTCGCCAAGAGCACATTGCCTAGAAGATCATCGGCTATTCCGCCGGCTAGCTTGCCCAAAAATGAAGCAGTAGCTGGTGCAACGATCACTAAATCCGCATTTTGTGCGAGTGATATGTGCTTAACGG
>CAWULM010000049.1:0-5262 GCA_963923635.1 uncultured Micrococcales bacterium
GCCGCGAAAAATCTTGACGACCAGTTAGCAGTTTGTGAACATACGACTGGTGACCGGTATCAAAAATGATCGGGTCATTCGGGGAGTCAAAAACTCTGTGAATAGCTACCGTGGTCTCAACGATGCCAAGGTTAGGACCAAGGTGACCTCCGGTCTTGGCAACCGATGTAACCAGATGTTCGCGAATTTCTCGACACAGTTCTGCCAATTGAACAGAGTTCAGTGCATCGAGGTCACGAGGACCTTTGATACTCTGCAAGATAGCCATGCCGAAGTAAACAGCCCTTTGTAGCGGGCTATTCCTTACCAACCAGGCTACGGAGCACGTATTGCAGGATACCGCCGTTACGGAAGTAATCTGCTTCACCCGGTGTGTCGATACGAACCACAGCGTCAAACACGATAACCGTTTTACCCGGTGCAGAATGAGCTGAAGGAGTAGCGGTCACCTTAACGGTCTTTGGTGTGACACCTTCATTCAACTTCTCGATACCAATAATGTCGAATATTTCGGTGCCGTCGAGTCCGAGGCTGGCTGCGGTTTCGCCATTCGGGAACTGCAAAGGCAGTACGCCCATACCGATCAGGTTGCTACGGTGAATACGTTCAAACGACTCGGTGATTACGGCCTTCACGCCTAGCAAGCTGGTGCCCTTAGCAGCCCAGTCGCGTGACGAACCTGAACCGTATTCCTTCCCAGCCAGAATGACCAGCGGCGTGCCGCCATCGATGTAATTGCGCGAGGCATCGTAGATGAATGCCTGCTCACCGTCGGCAGTGGTGAAGTCGCGAGTGTACCCACCTTCAACACCGTCGAGAAGGAGGTTCTTAAGTCGAATATTGGCGAATGTTCCGCGGATCATAACTTCGTGGTTGCCACGTCGCGATCCGTATGAGTTGAAATCGGCGCGAGCAACCGAATGCTCTGTTAGATACTTGCCGGCAGGTGAGTCGGCCTTGATTGAACCAGCTGGACTGATGTGGTCAGTAGTAACCGAGTCGCCAAGAAGTGCCAACACTCGAGCCTGCGCAATGTCAGTCACAGCATCTGGTTGCATGGTCATGCCATCGAAGTATGGAGCCTTGCGAACGTAGGTGCTTGCGTCATCCCACTCGAAAACGTCGCCAGTAGGTGTCGGAAGTGACTTCCAGCGAGCATCACCTTCAAAGACCGAAGCGTATTGAGTGCGGAACATTTCGCTATTAATCGATTCGTCGATGACCTGCTGCACCTCGGTAGCGGTTGGCCAAATGTCTGTTAAGAAGACATCTTTACCATCGGAATCTTGACCCAAAGAATCGTTCTCAAAGTCGAAGTCCATGGTGCCGGCAAGTGCGTAGGCAATTACCAACGGTGGCGACGCCAAGTAGTTCATCTTGACGTCCGGGTTGATGCGACCTTCGAAGTTGCGGTTACCAGAAAGCACTGCGGTAACGGCCAAGTCATTTTCGTTAATGCTTGCCGAAATGTCGTCGTCGAGTGGCCCTGAGTTTCCGATACACGTGGTGCAACCATAGCCGACTAGGTTAAAGCCCAGTGCATCCAGCGAAGACACAAGACCTGACTTCTCGAAATAAGAGGTGACAACCTTGGAACCTGGTGCTAGCGAGGTCTTCACCCAAGGCTTCGCTTTCAAACCACGAGCAACTGCCTTCTTAGCAACCAAACCTGCAGCCAACATAACCGAAGGGTTCGAGGTGTTGGTGCATGAAGTGATCGAAGCGATCGTCACGTATCCGTTGTCGATTGTGAAGTCTTTGCCCTTGACTGCGGTTGGCTTAGAAGCGTCTGCAGAGTACGTTGGCAAGGCCTTGCGGAAGTTGGCTTTAGCCTCAGATAGAACGATACGGTCCTGTGGACGCTTTGGGCCAGCAATCGACGGAACGACTGAAGACAGATCTAGCTCTAGGTACTCGCTGTAACGTGGCTCGACCGAGGCATCGTGCCAGAGACCTTGAGCCTTAGTGTAAGCCTCAACCAAAGCAATCTCTTCTTCGTTGCGACCAGTCAGGCGCAGGTAGTCGAGCGTTACTTCGTCAATTGGGAAGATTGCCACGGTGCTTCCGAACTCCGGGCTCATGTTTCCGATGGTGGCACGGTTGGCCAGCGGCACAGATGAAACACCCGCACCGTAGAACTCGACGAACTTGCCAACTACTCCGTGCTTACGAAGCATCTCGGTGATGGTAAGAACGACGTCGGTAGCGGTAACACCCATTGGAATGTTGCCGGTTAGCTTGAACCCAACAACCTTCGGAATCAGCATCGAAACCGGCTGACCCAACATGGCAGCTTCGGCTTCAATTCCGCCTACTCCCCAACCAAGAATTCCAAGTCCGTTAACCATCGTGGTGTGTGAATCTGTTCCAACACAGCTGTCAGGGTAGGCCTGAAGTTCGCCATTGACTTCGCGAGTCATCACAGTACGCGCGAGGTGTTCGATATTTACCTGGTGCACAATTCCGGTGCCAGGTGGTACCACCTTGAAGTCATCAAATGCTGTCTGTCCCCAACGGAGGAACTGGTAGCGCTCACCGTTGCGTTCATACTCAAGTTCAACGTTGCGTTCAAAGGCGTCAGGGCGACCGGCAACGTCAATTACGACAGAGTGGTCAATCACCATTTCAGCAGGCGCTAGAGGGTTGATTCGCTTAGGGTCTCCACCAAGAGCAGCAACGGCCTCACGCATCGTAGCGAGGTCGACAATACATGGCACACCAGTGAAGTCCTGCATGATGACGCGTGCGGGAGTGAATTGAATTTCAGTGTCTGGCTCAGCACTTGGGTCCCAGTTAGCAAGTGCCTGAATCTGTGCAGAGGTAACGTTTGCGCCGTCTTCGGTGCGCAGCAAGTTTTCGAGCAGAATCTTCAGGCTGTACGGCAATGTACGCGAATCGACGCTGTTCAGTTTGAAGTAGCGGTAACGCTTCGAGTTTACTTCGAGGATGTCGGCAGAGCCGAAGCTGTTAACGGTGGACAAGGAAGGTCTCCTTACAGATCATTCGTATCTAAATTAGCACTGCCTCTGCCCTTACGAGGTCGGAGCATCAACCAGGTAAGCAGCATCCAAAGACCCCAAAGCGGCAATCCAAGGGCTGTTTTTACAAATCCCAGCGCATAAACATTATTGGTTAGCCAAAGTGGGAGCTCCGCGAGCAATCTGATGAGAAAGGGAGTCAGCCAAAAGGCAGTAAATCCAGCCATTTGACGGCGTTCTCGGGTGTTTTCGAGCCATTTGGTACTCACCAGAGACAACGCTTCGGCAAGGTAACCAAAGGCTGGACGACGAGCGAGAAGCGAGACCGTCAGCCCCAGCAACCAAAGACCGTTCACCAAGAAGTCTTTCAAATAGAAATCCCGCGCACTGGCTCCGCTGACTCCTCCGGCAACCGCCATCCACGCTGCTATGCCAATACCCAGCAACGACGCGATTGCGTTCAGCACCGGACGCTTGCGCATGATCTGACCAATCATGACGGCTATAGAGAGCACAACGGCAAGGGTCGCCGAGAGAAAGACATTCTTGAACGCTCCGAAGCTCAGCGAAAAAGACATTGGAGGAATGGCGCTTTCGATAAGCCCCCAACCCCCACCGATGGCGGTGACCAGGGATCTGGCGGTTAAGACAAATTCGCCATGCTCGTCTTTTGTGAGACCGAGCCAACGCCCAGCAAAATCTTGATCCGCCAACTAGAAATTCCTTAGCGGTGGCGGAGTCTGAGGTGGGCGCGAGAGCTCCAGCAACTCAAGTGGAGGCATTGGCGAATCTCCGCGCCGCACGATCCAAGATCTAAATAGCGCTTCAGCCTCGGTAGCCAAGACAAGGTCATTCACAGCTGCGCCGGTGAGTAGTCCTCTCAAGAACCAGCGGTTACCTTCAAAGCCTAAGACACGCATTTCTTTCGTCGCTGTGCTGCCGTCTTCATTCACTGTCGGAGTTGCGACGTAAAGCGTCAACCCTAGTGCGCTGTGGTCGCGGCGAGTTTGACCTCCCTGTGCGGCAATGCTTTGCTCAAGCTGTTGCATGACTTCGTTCCACTCGCCACCCGACTTGGTTGCGGAAAATACGGAAACCTGAAGAGTGAATGCATCACTTTCTAGAGTCACCGCCATCCCTTTACCAGTGTTCTCTTCACACTCGAGCGAAACTTTAAGATCAGTTGGTGGAGTTGGCAGCAGGAGGTGCCCGAAGTCTATGAAAGAACCAACAGGTTCGACTTCCTCAAAATCATATGGCCCAGGGCCTGGTGCGAATTCGTCCACCTCAGGCTCTTCCGGTTGAACCGAATCCTGATTCCGATCGATCCGACTCAGGAAGCTCGGTCACTCTAACGAACTGCGCTTCGATCACTTCTTGAATGACCAGCTGAGCGATGCGATCCCCTACAGCGATCGCGAAGTCTTCGTGTGAACTGTTGAACAGGCAGACCATGATTTCACCGCGATAACCAGCATCAACTGTGCCAGGCGTGTTGAGAACGGTGATACCGTGCTTCGCCGCTAAACCTGAACGCGGATGCACTAACCCCACGTAACCGTTTGGAAGAGCGATCTTCACTCCGGTGCGAACTAGCAGACGCTCACCCGCTGGAAGTGTCACGTTTTCGACAGAACGCAAGTCGGCCCCAGCATCACCAGGTTTGGCGTAGATCGGCGCGAATTGGTCTTCACACACCAGCAAGACAGGAAGTTTCTGAGTCATGAATAAGAGCGTAATCTAATCTGGTGAACCCCTCCCATGAAACACGGCATAAACCCCTCTATTACGAACGTGTGTGGCCCTCCATCGGCAGCTTGCTTGTATCTGCAGTGCTGTTCCCACTGGTGACCTTAGTGTTCTTGCCCCTGGTTGATACGGTGTGGGCGGTGCTTATCGGTGCCGGAGCGTTTTTAGCAGCTGCCTTGACCATGCTCAGCGCCAGCCCAGTGATTGAGATTCAAGTTGAAGAAGGCAAATCGCTTCTCAAAGTGGCAAACGCAAAGATCGACCTCAGTCACCTGGGTAATGTCGCCATGGTGCCTATCGAACAAGCACGTGCAGAGCGTGGCCCGAAATTGCATGCCAAAGCATTCGTCTACTTTCAAAGCGGAGTAACCGAGCTGCTAAAGGTGGAACTGCTAGATCCGACTGACCCAACGCCTTACTGGTTGTTCTCAACCAGACGACCTGGCGCGCTAGCCGCAGCTTTAGAGGCTAATAAAGAGACCTAAGCGGCACACTCAATACAGATTGGCTGGCCCTTTTTCTTCTGCCCGAGCTG
>CAWULM010000050.1:0-5095 GCA_963923635.1 uncultured Micrococcales bacterium
AAGAGCGCGAGCTGTTCGAAGGCTTCGGTCTAGACATCTCGACCGAATTCGAAGAAGACGACGAAGACCTAGAGCCACGCCCACCAGTGGTTACGGTTATGGGTCACGTTGACCACGGTAAGACTCGTTTGCTCGATTCGATTCGTAACTCGAACGTCATCGCTGGCGAAGCCGGTGGAATTACCCAGCACATCGGTGCCTATCAGGTTCACGTTGAGCACGAAGGCATTGACCGTGCTATCACCTTCATTGACACCCCTGGTCACGAGGCGTTTACTGCCATGCGTGCCCGTGGTGCTCAGGTCACCGACCTTGCAATCCTTGTGGTTGCAGCTGATGACGGCGTGATGCCTCAGACCGTTGAAGCGTTGAACCACGCTCAGTCGGCCGGGGTTCCAATCGTTGTCGCAGTGAACAAGGTTGATAAAGAAGGCGCAAACCCTGCCAAGATTCGTCAGCAGCTAACCGAGTTCAACTTGGTTGCTGAAGAGTATGGTGGCGACGTTATGTTTGTTGACGTATCGGCGCTTACCGGTAAGGGCATCAACGACCTTCTAGACGCAGTTCTGCTCACCGCAGATGCTTCGCTAGACCTTCGT
The DNA here is from genome assembly GCA_963923635.1 of uncultured Micrococcales bacterium. GTDB lineage: Bacteria > Actinomycetota > Actinomycetes > Actinomycetales > Microbacteriaceae > Rhodoluna. The sequence goes on from CAWULM010000050.1 coordinate 600, forward strand.
GCAAACCCAAACAAAGACGCTCGCGGTGTTGCTATCGAAGCAAACCTAGACAAGGGTCGAGGATCGGTTGCTACCGTTCTTATCCAGTCGGGAACCCTCGAGGTTGGCGACTCAATCGTGGCCGGTTCGGCACACGGTCGTGTTCGCGCAATGTTCGACGAAAACGGTCAAGCCGTAGAAGCTGCTGGTCCATCGCGTCCGGTTCAGGTGCTCGGTCTTCAGTCGGTTCCTCGCGCAGGTGACACCTTCGTGGTTACCGAAGATGAGCGTCAAGCCCGCCAAATCGCTGAGAAGCGTGAGGCCGCTGACCGTAACGCACTTCTGGCTAAGACTCGCAAGCGCGTCAGCCTCGAAGACTTCACCAAGGCTCTCGAAGAGGGCAAGGTTGAGTCACTCAACTTGGTCATCAAGGGTGACGTTTCTGGTGCCGTTGAAGCGCTCGAAGACTCGCTACTCAAGATCGAAGTGGACGACAGTGTGCAGTTGCGGATCATCCACCGCGGTGTTGGTGCAATCACCGAGTCAGACGTCAACCTGGCCACCGTCGACAACGCAATCATCATCGGCTTCAATGTTCGCCCTGACAACAAGGCACGCGAGCGAGCTGATCGTGAAGGCGTCGACATTCGTTTCTACTCCGTCATCTACCAGGCGCTCGACGACATCGAAGCTGCGCTCAAGGGTATGCTCAAGCCAGAGTACGAAGAGGTCGAACTTGGTACCGCCGAGATTCGCGAGCTCTTCAAGTCTTCGAAGGTTGGAACCATCGCTGGTTCGATCGTTCGAAGCGGTTCGATCAAGCGCAACTCGTCGGCACGTGTGCTGCGTAAGGGTGCAGTTATCGCCGATAACCTCAAGATTGATTCGCTCAAGCGCTTCAAAGATGACGCCACCGAAGTCAAGACCGACTACGAATGTGGTATCGGACTATCTGGATTCAACGATCTGCAACTCGAAGACATAATTCAGACCTTCGAGATGCGTGAGAAGCCAAGAGTCTAGTCATGGCAGATGTCGCACGCGCCCGCCGTTTGGCAGAGCGCATCAAGGTGTTGGTTGCTGAGTCACTCGAAAGAGTTATCAAAGACCAAGAACTCGGAATGGTAACCATTACCGATGTCCGCATGACACCTGATCTTGCACACGCCACGGTGTTTTACACGGTTTATGGTTCGGCTGAGGTAGTTGCGCAGTCAGCAGCCATCATCGAAAAGAACACAGGGCGTTTGCGCGGCGAAGTCGGCAAGCGTTTGGGCGTGCGTGTCACTCCGACTCTTGCCTTCACCATCGATGAAGTTCCAACCACTGCGGCACATCTAAACGATCTATTGGCTGAGGCTAAGGCTCGTGATGCCGAAGTAGCAAAACTTGCTGAAAAGGCCAGCTTTGCCGGAGACGAGAACCCTTATCGCGAACCCAAGTCACACGACGAGGATGAAAGCGACGAGTAGTTGAACGCTCTCGATGCACTGGTGCTGATCGACAAGCCTGAAGGCTGGACCAGCCATGATGTGGTTGCCAAACTCAGGGGAGTGCTCTCCACGCGGCGCATCGGTCACGCCGGAACTCTAGACCCAATGGCTACCGGCTTGTTAGTTCTAGGTGTCGACGCAGCAACGAAACTCTTAACCTTCCTGGTGGGTTGCGACAAAACCTACGAGGCTACTATTCGCTTAGGCGCTAGCACCATCACCGATGATCGCGAGAGCGAGTACGTTTCGGTTTCTGACGCTGGCCGCGTGCAATCAATAACGTCAGACCAGATCTCGGTAGCCATCGCTTCACTTACCGGTGACATTCAGCAGATTCCATCTTCGGTAAGCGCAATCAAGGTAAACGGCGTTCGCGCATACACCAAGGCTCGCGAAGGTGAAGAAGTGAAACTAGATGCCCGTCCAGTTACAGTTTCAAAATTCGAAATGCTTTCTGAACCGCGCGTGGTTGAGGCTGACGAACACACATTCCTTGACTTGGATGTTGTCGTCGATTGCACCTCTGGAACTTACATTCGCGCTCTGGCTAGAGACCTTGGTGCTGCTCTAGGAGTTGGTGGGCACCTGACCGCACTGCGTCGAACCCGAGTTGGCACCTATTCGGTTGAAGGTGCAAATGTTCTCGAAGGCCTCACCAAAGACACTGCTCACAAGATTTCGATGTTCGAAGCGGTCCGCGACCAGTTCGCGATTCGGCTGCTAAGTGACCAAGATGAAATTGACCTTCGTCACGGCAAGCGTTTAGTTCTTTCTGAGCTCGCCTTTGCTGATCGAGGGGTCGAGGCTATCGCGGGAGTCACTGCCGACCACAGAGTGGTTGCCATGCTCACTAAATCGGGAAACCAATTGAAGTCACTGGTGGTGTTTGCAAACTCATGATTTACGAACTGTTCATTGCGTTGACGGTGCTATTTGTGCTGTCGGGTGCGATTAACTTAGTGTCGTCACTTTTCTTGACCGAACCGAAGCAGTTCAATCGCATCATTGCTGTGGTGGTTGAGTTTGGGTTAGCGATTCAGTTGCTCGCAACGATCGCGGTGCTGATTGCTGGTTGGTCGATTTGCCAAGGTAGCATCTGGGAGTTCTTCGGGTACCTCTTGGTGGCCTTTCTGGTGCCTGCGGCTGCTGTGATTTGGTCGCTATTAGAGAAGACGAAGCAGTCGGTAGTAATACTCGGAGCCGCACCGCTGGTGGTGGCGATCATGCTTTATCGCATGCTAGTTATTTGGTCTGGCAAGTAGTTTTCTAAGCAAGTTAACCTGGCGTTTACCAACATATTGACTTCTCGTTAACCTGGTTTATCAAGATGTTGGCATGTCCAAAGCAAGCCAGCCTGTCGAGAGCCAGCAAGCGAGGCGCACTCTGGCGGTTGGTCCGCTGAGCGCAGCGGACAAATGGTTTTTTAGAAGCATATCCGTAGCCGCTAACTTCGCGTTCGTGCTAGTTGGCATGATTCTGGTTTTCCTGTTCGTCTATGCCTGGCCAGCCCTGCAACAGCAGGGTCCGGCCTTCATCTTTGGCCACATTTGGAGTGCTGAAGATGGCCAGAAAGTTGTTATGCAACTTGGCCCGATGCTCTGGGGTTCGGTGCTAATCGCGATTCTGGGAATCTGCTTGGCAACACCAATGGCTGTGGCTACCGCTTACCTAATAGTTTTCCTACTACCAAAACGACTGGCCAGAATCGCTACCATGATGGTCGATCTGCTAGCCGCGTTGCCTTCGGTAGTTATTGGCCTTTGGGGCTTGCTCGTTTTCACGCCAGTCGCCGAGAACTGGGCGAAAACCGCAAACCAAGCTTTTGGCTGGTTCCCGCTATTTCACGTAAAAGACCCGAGCGTCGTAATGAGCGATTCACCTTTTATTGCAGGCTGGATTGTTGCGGTCATGATTGTGCCAATCATCACCTCGGTGACCCGAGAAATTTTCTCGCAGCTCGACGATGGTTTGATCAATGGAGCTTTGGCATTAGGCGGAAGCAAATTCTCGGTGCTTCGACGAGTGATACTTCCAACCTCAGCACCCGGAATTATCGGTGCTGTGCTGCTTGGAATGGGGCGTGCAATTGGTGAAACCGTAGCCATCCTCTACGTTTTGCAGTTGAGCTTCGATTTCAACTGGTACTCGATTCTCGAGCCACGCGGCGGCGCTGTGGCATCTTGGATTCTCGCGCGCTTCGGTGAAGCAAACAATGCCGAGTCGCAAGGGCTCATGGCTGCAGGTTTGATTTTGTTCATCATGACCCTATTGGTCAACTTGCTGGCAAACACGATCGTGAATAGAAGCAAGGCGGCAAGACGATGACTCGCCCAGCTGTTCAACCATGGTCAACGCACCTCATGGCACTTCGTCTAGAAATTCTCTTCAGTGCTGCACTACCAATCGCATTCACCCTTTTGGTGATGTTGACCACCGGACTAGATTTTTCTCTAGCGCTGATCACGGTCTTTTTGCCGGTGCAAATAATCGCTGCTGCGTCGGTGGGTTACCGACACTACCGAGGTCGTGGCATTAAAGATGCCATCTTGCTCGTCTTTGTCTTCTTCTTGTCGGCAATGGTTCTTGTGCTTTTGCTCTCGGTCTTGATTTCTGTCATCGCCCAGGGTGCTGCGACACTGAGCTTGCACTTCATCTATCAAAACAACACTTGGGTAAGCACCACGACCTCGCTCGAATACGGCGGTGTTGGCCACGCCATTGTAGGAACCCTGCTCATCGTGCTGCTTACGACGATCATTGCCGTACCTCTGGGAATTGCAATGGCCGTTTACTTGACTCAGTCTCAGGCCAAGCACCTAAACCTGGTTCGCACCGTAACTCAGGCGCTTTCAGGATTGCCATCTGTTGTCGCTGGGCTTTTCATCTTGGCGATTATTCAGTTGACTCCGCTCGAAAGATCTGGATTGGCTGGTTCGCTCGCACTCTTCCCGTTGATGTTGCCAACGGTCGCCAGAGTTGCAGAAGAGTCGCTTCGCCTAGTGCCTGCAGACCTTCGATCAGCAG
>CAWULM010000051.1:0-4934 GCA_963923635.1 uncultured Micrococcales bacterium
CCTAAGCGGCACACTCAATACAGATTGGCTGGCCCTTTTTCTTCTGCCCGAGCTGACTGTGGTGCTTCACGATGAAGCACTCCGAGCAAGTGAACTCATCATCCATTTCAGGGATAACTACGACGTCAAGGTCTTCAGGGACCGCCTCAACAGTTAGGAAAGCTTCACCGTGGTCGGCATCGTCGATGTCTGGCGACGCAGCAATCTTTTCAGGAACTCGTTCCTTGATAGCTTCGATTGATTCGGTATCGTCATCTGACTTACGAGGTGCATCGTAGTCGGTTGCCATGTCGGCCTTTCTTGGTGGTCCTACGCGAACGCGCATAGTTTCACCCATTTCAGTCGAGAATGCAAACATTTCCGCACCGTGTTTCATTCCGAATATTGCGAAACCTTCGCATATTCCACCATGGCGGCACACCCATCGATATACAGCCTCTAACACCGTGTTGCTGGCAAACTTTCTGTATAGCGAGGAGCAGACATGGAAGAGTTGCGACTGGTTGGATTCGAAGACGGGTCCATCCTTTTGGAAAACCTGCAAGGTAATAACTATCGACTTCCGGTTGACGAACAACTAAAGAGCGCCGTGCGCGCCGCGACTCAGCACGCGAACACTGCGCAGTCGATTTCACCTCGCGAGATTCAAGATCGCATTCGACTCGGTGCCACCGTAGAAGAACTTGTAGCCATTTCAGGCGCAGAACCTGAGTACATAAATAAATTTGCTCAGCCCGTATTTGATGAGTTGGCTCACATGGTCGAGACCGCACTTGCCATTCGCATCACCATCGCTGGTGATCGTTTCAATGACGATGTACAGGTACCGTTTGGGCAGCTGGTCGAACAGCGCCTGGTTGCAGCCGGTGCAACAAAACTTCGCTGGAGCAGCAAGCGTGGCGAAGGTATCTCATGGATGCTGTCATGCAACTACACGTTGAACGGACACGAAGGACTGGCACTGTGGTTGTACGAACCACGCAAGTACCAGCTCTCCCCCGAAAACGAAACCGCTGTGACGCTCTCAAACCACAACAACACCATCGATGGCCCAATCCCTAAACTTCGCACCATTGAAGGTGCGGCTCCGGCAACGAGCAGCTCCACTCGCATCGCTGAAGCACCGGCCGCATTCCGCAAGGATGAAGAAAAGCCGGTGATTACCGAACCAGCAACCACCACAAACCTTCTCGACGAGCTTCGCAAACGACGTGAAGAAGCAGCCAAGGTCGCTGAACCCATGGTCGAAGTGATCGACAGTGAAACTGAAGAACAACCTGAACCAACGGTGATTGAAATTGTTCAAGCTGAAACCGAAGTTGAAGACACCTTCGAGGAATCAACTGATGATTTCATCGATGAAGTTCCAGAAGTTCAAATAACCGAGGACGCTCATTCCGAGGAAGAACCAAACCGCGAGGAAACCGAACAGGAAAAGAGCTCGCGTCGCAGTCGTCCTTCTATGCCGAGCTGGGACGAAATAGTTTTCGGCACTAAGTCTGACGAGTAACGCCTACTTGCGTCTAATGTTGCTTAGCAACAGTGGAACCATCGTTTCGGTGTCAGATATGGAACCATGGTGCCCAATCATTTGTAGCGCCCTAGGGTTGGCGACACGGCGATCGTAAAACACGACTGACTTTCGGGCCACCAAAACCAAATCCGGATAGCGACCGTCTCGGAGTTTAGGCGCAAGCACCCAACCGCAATCAATAAGCTCCTGCCAAGTGGCAACCCAAGCGGCGTCTCCGAGCTCGAGTTCTAGGCTCGCAGCTGCTGTAGCGGCATCCTCGAGGTAAAGGTAGGCAACTCTAGTGTCACCGCCGGTCGCGAATTCACGATCCTTCAAGCTAATCAGATCTTCTAAGTAACATTGTCCGGTTATTGGAACGTCGATCATTCCGTGATCGGCTGTTACGACCGTGGGCACTTTACTGCGCAGAAGCGCACCTAGAGCTGCGTCAATCAACTCCAACATGCTGCTCCACTCATGAGATTGACTTCCAAAACGGTGCCCTGTCTGATCCAACTCTGGAAAGTACAGGTAAACCAAGTTGCCTGGTTGCTTTCCTAATTCGAGCGCCTTAGCCACACGGGCATCAAAGTCATCAGCGGCAGAGAAGACTGCATTAGGCATGGTTAGCTTCGTAAAACCGCTCGACCGATACATTTCCTTAGACACAACGTGTAGTCGCACATTGCTCAGAATTTCCGAGATCGTTTCATACGATTTCCAAGTCAGCAGGTCCTTATTCAACTGACCTGGAGCAACCGACTCCCAGCCACTCAACAGATTTTGCACCTGAAGGGTTTCGGGATTGCGTAAGTTGTAGCCTGCCAAACCATGTCCACCGCTACGCTGCCCCGTGGCGAGACCGGTTAGCGAGACAACAGTGGTGCTAGGAAAATCGGATCGCAGCGAACCGCCCTCACCCATTAGCGAAGTGAGGTTCGGTGCATGCCCCGCACGTGCCTTGAGGTTCTGCAAACCCAGGCCATCGATCAAGACGCAAACAGCAGACCGCACGGGTGCAAAGCCCATGAGGTTCTGCACCTCGCTCTCCCCTGGCGAAATAGCCGCGGCAAGCGAAATCAACACTTCGCTTAGCTTCCCAGAATCTTTTGGAGCGGAAGGTAATTTGGTAGAGGTCATCCCTGCCAGTTTGCCACAGATGGAACACAGCCCAGCATGAGTAAAGACACGCCCTTCAGCGAGAGCATCGTCGATATCGATCTCACGAGTGAGATTCAAGACTCGTTCCTGGAGTACTCCTACTCGGTAATCTACGCCCGCGCGCTTCCGGATGCTCGCGACGGATTGAAACCGGTACAGCGCCGCATTGTCTTCCAGATGGGCGAAATGGGGCTCACCCCCGACCGGGGCCACGTGAAATCTGCTCGTGTATCGGGTGAAGTCATGGGTAAATTACACCCGCACGGTGATGGAGCGATATATGACGCCATGGTCCGCATGGCTCAACCGTTCACCCTTCGAGTTCCACTTATCGATGGGCACGGCAACTTCGGATCACTCGACGATGGCCCTGCCGCCGCCCGCTACACCGAGACGCGACTCTCGCCTGCAGCCTTGCTGATGAATGAGGCCCTCGACGAAGATGTGGTTGACTTCAAACCTAACTATGACGCCCAACTCAGCGAGCCTGAGGTCTTGCCCGCCGCATTTCCAAATCTGCTTGTGAACGGGTCTTCGGGCATTGCGGTCGGTATGGCCACAAACATGGCGCCACACAATCTGCGCGAAGTAATAAATGGCGCAATCTTCCTACTTAACAATCCAGACGCCACCACGAAGCAGCTAATGAAGCACATTCCGGGCCCTGATCTGCCTACCGGTGGCATCATCAACGGGCTTGACGGCGTGAAAGATGCCTACGAGTCCGGCAAGGGTTCATTCAAAGTGCGCGCCAAGGCAACAGTGGAAACGGTATCGCCGCGTAAACAAGGCCTCGTAGTTACCGAACTGCCTTTCTTGGTTGGACCAGAAAAGGTCATCGAAAAAATCAAGGAAGGTGTCAACAATAAAAAACTGCAAGGAATTGCAGATGTAGTTGACCTAACCGACCGCACCAACGGACTCAAACTGGTAATCGAACTGAAAACAGGCTTCGACCCGCAAATGGTTCTCGACCTTCTTTATCGATTCACGCCGATGGAAGATTCATTCGGAATAAACAACGTCGCTCTGGTCGATGGACGACCTCAGACCCTCGGTCTTCGAGACCTACTAGGCGTTTACCTTGCACACCGCATAACTGTAACCCGTCGTCGCAGCGAAAATCGACTAGGCAAACGTAAAGCCCGTTTGCACCTTGTCGAAGGTCTGTTAGTTGCGATTCTTTCAATCGATGAGGTTATTCAGGTTATTCGCAGTTCAGACGAAGTCGCTGACGCTCGAGCAAAGCTAAAGAAGGTGTTCGATCTGTCCGACGAGCAAGCCGAATACATTCTGGAATTACGCTTACGTCGCCTGACCAAGTTCTCAAAGCTCGAACTCGAAAACGAGAAATCTCAACTCAAGTCTGAAATCGCTCAGCTTGAAAAGATTCTCGGGAGCGAAAAAGCCCTGAAAGAACTAGTCGCCACCGAATTGCAGGCTGTTGCCGACAAATATGGAGATGCACGCCGTACGAAACTTCTCAACCAGGCAGAAGAAACTAATCCGGTGAGCAACGCTAAAGCCGCTTCGCAATCAGCAGAACTCGCCGATACGGCCACCTACGTAACACTAACCGCCTCGGGCCTCCTGGTGCGAAGCGACAGTAACTCAATTCCTGCTAACAACAAGCGCACCAAGCACGACGCTATCGCAGCACACATAAAGACTTCTACCCGAAAAGATATTGGCGCAGTAACCAGCACTGGTCGCGTAATCACCGCACATGTTGGTGATGTTCCAAACTCAGGGGTCACCTACAGTGCTTCTGACGCGGTCAAAGCCAGCAGCTTCTTTGGTTTGCAATCAAAAGAAACTTTGCTCACTGTTTTCGAACTTAATGAAAGCACCGAGTTGGTTATCGGTACCGAGCAAGGCGTAGTCAAGCGAGTAACCGCCGACTGGCCAGCCAAAGAATCGTTCGAGATCATCGCCTTGAAACCTGGCGACTACTTAGTTGGTGCCGCCATCGCACTTGATAAAGCAACCCTTATTTTCGTGACCAACGATGCGCAAGTACTCTGCTTTGATGGTTCGACTCTGCGAGCTCAAGGTCGAGCTGCCAGCGGCGTAGCGGGAATCAAGGTGGCCGAAGGCGCAAAGGCCATTTACTTCGGTCAAGTTGCCAACGCTAAGAAGTCGGTAATTATTACCGCGGCTAATTCGTCTCAAGCTCTTCCTGGCACCGACCCAGGAAGCATCAAGGTCACAGCCCTGAGTGAAATTCCAGCAAAGGGCCGAGCAACTGGCGGTGTGCGAG
>CAWULM010000052.1:0-4507 GCA_963923635.1 uncultured Micrococcales bacterium
GACTGGGTAGGAATCTGAAACAAGCGCGACAAGGCGCGACAGGGCCTTGGATTTCGACTTGTTATCCACGCTTCAAGTCTAAGCGGAGTGGAACCTCTGTTGGGCGGCGGTTAAACCGTCGGTCAGAATGGCCTCGATGGCATCTGCTGATGTTTCGAGAGTGACGCCGAGGTCTTTCTTTTCGGTCGATGAGAAGTCTTTGAGCACGAAGTCGGCTACTTCTTGTTGACCTGGTGGGCGACCAATGCCGACGCGAATTCGAAGAAAGTCTTGAGTGCCAAGTGCCGCAATGATGTCGCGCAGACCGTTGTGGCCAGCGTGACCTCCGCCGCGCTTGATGCGCACATCGTGAACCGCGATGTCTAGTTCATCGTGCACGACGATGACGTGATCTGGTTTGATGTCGAAGAATTTTGCGAGTGACGAAACCGGGCCACCGCTGTTGTTCATGAAGCTCAGTGGTTTGGCGAGAATAACTTTTGGCCCGCCAACACCCAAACGTGTTTCTGCGATGACCGCGTTGCTCTTATGAGACTTGAAGCCAACTCCAACTCGGTTGGCGAGAGTGTCGAGCACCATTTGCCCAACATTGTGCCGATTATGCGCGTAGCCGGGCCCGGGGTTACCGAGCCCGACTACGAGATAAGGCGAATTATTCAGCTTTGGCCTCTGCAGCAGGAGCTGCGGCAGCGTCGGCTAGTTCGTCAGCGTGACCCTGTGCAGTTGCAACAACCGATGCAACTAGGTCTTCTGGATCGAGGTCCATCTTGGCGCCAGCAGGAAGCTTGACGTCTTTAGCAAGAATGTGGTGACCAGCACCTTCCTTATTAAGGATGATCTCGACGAACTCAGGAATGTGAGTTGCTTCACACTCGAGCTTGACGGTCTTGTGCTCGAGGTCAACGGTGGTGCCGCTTAGTGACTCACCAACGATGTGCACTGGAACCTCGACGTGAACCTTTTCGCCGCGCTTGACGGTTACTAGGTCGATGTGCTCGATTACCTGGGTGACGACATCTTTGCTCGCTGACTTAACGAGAACTAGCTCGCTCTTGCCATCTAGGGTGAGGTCGATGAGTGCGTTCTTGTGACGAAGCACAAGTGCAACCTCGTGAGCAGGAAGGGTGATGTGACGTGGCTCGCTGCCGTGACCGTAGATCACTGCAGGAGTGCGGCCAGCAGCGCGTGCCTTGCGAGCAGCGCCTTTACCGAACGAGTTGCGGAATTCGCCAACGAGCTTGTTGGTTTCTGACATGATTTGTCCATTTCTCAGGCAAGCCTGATTTAGCTTTTGCTTTTGGTATCAACTCAAGCGTGTTCACGCGAGGATTAGGCCTGTTGGCTCACCCCGTCGATTACGGCCTCGAATCTTGCGATTTTCAGCCCTCGCCGTTGTATCTAGAACAGTTTATCGGCCGGCTGGTTTTCTGGCAACCGCGCGAACGCCCACCGAGACCAGCAAAATGGCGCTACTGATCCAAATGGCAGGGCCAGGTACGCAAAGAACCAGCAAGGCGCAGAGGGCGAAGCCAAGCACCTGAATCAGTTTCTGCATGGGGTGCTGCTTCACCTTTGAGAAAAAGGCCGTGGCATGACCGATGGCGTAGTACAGCAATACCGAGAAGCTGGAGAAGCCGACCATCCATGAAATCTGCACCCCGAAGACCAACATCAAAATCGAACCGAGAGCGATGATGCTTTCAGCCAAGAATGGCGCGCCGAATCGATTGCGTTTAGCAACTGCGCTTGGCAGCTCTACATCTTCTGCCATGGTGGCGGCGGTTCTGGAAACTCCGGCCAGCAGAGCCAACATCGATCCGAGACTTGCTCCCGACACCACCAGGATGCTCAGCCAAGCCGGCGCCCCAGGAACGATCGCCGCAAAGAGTTCAACAAACGGAGCATGCTTAGTTGCCAGCTCAGCACCGAGTGCAGAGGTCAGCGCAAATGCGATTAGAACGTAGAGCACGATTACCAAGCTCAAAGAAATGAAGATGGCTCGTGGAATATTCCGCTTTGGGTTGGTCACTTCATCGCCAAGAGTTGCAACTCGGGCATAACCCGCGAATGCGAAAAACAGAAGGGCCGCACCTTGAATGACGCCGAAGGCATCGACGTTGCCGCTAACCGTGAACAGATTGAAACCGTTCGCGTTGCTAATCGCACTGCCACCGATTCCGACGAAGGCTAGATAAGTCGTTGTGATTGTGGCGAGCACTGCAGCTACTAGCGCGGTTCTCTCGATACCGAGAGCATTGAGCGCAGCCAGTATGACTATTGACATCACACCAGCGATAACCGGGTTGCTCGGAAACACGTACAAACCGAAGGTGTATGCGATTGCTGAAATCGAACCGATCTTGCCTGCGACAAAACTGAAGCCTGCTATGAACGAAGCGTGCTCGTTCCATTCAGCGCGGGCATAAGAATAAACACCACCTGGCCTGCTGGTACGCCTAGCCAGCGAGTAAACGGTGGCCGAGTTGAGAATGGCAACAAGCGCTGCCAACAGTAGAGCGAGAATGAGAGCCGAACCGGCCGCGTGGTAGGCAGGGCCGAAGACGCTGAAGACACCAGCGCCAAGCATTGAGGCTAACCCAATTGCGACAGCAGACAATAAACCGATTTGTTGTTTCGGTGCCATCGCCTGAAGAACCTTCGGTTTAGGCGTGACCAGGGAAGATCGAGCTGACCGAGTCGTCGTCGAACACAGCGCTGATTGCCTTTGCAATCAGTGGTGCGATTGAAAGAACTTCAAGCTTGTCGAACTGCTTGTCTGCCGGAACCGGAAGAGTGTTGGTCACTACGACACCGTCAACTGCGTCGCCAGATAGGCGCTCGACAGCTGGACCGCTGAAGATAGCGTGAGTTGCTGCAACGATTACGCGAGCAGCACCGTTCTTCTTTAGTGCAGCAGCTGCGGCGACGATCGTTCCTGCGGTGTCGATCATGTCGTCAACCAAAAGACAGGTGCGGCCTTCAACTTCACCAACAAGTTCGTGAGCCGAAACCTGGTTAGGCACATCTGGGTCGCGACGTTTGTGAATGATGGCAAGCGGAGCACCTAGACGGTCAGCCCAAATGTCTGCAACACGAACGCGACCAGAGTCTGGCGAGACAACGGTCAAGTTTTCGTTGCCCCACTTCGACTTCACGTAGTCGCTCAGCATTGGCAGCGCCCATAGGTGGTCGACTGGACCGTCGAAGAAACCCTGAATCTGTGGGGTGTGAAGGTCAACCGAGATTAGGCGGTCGGCTCCCGCAGCTTTGTAAAGGTCGGTGACAAGACGAGCCGAGATCGGTTCGCGACCTTTGTGCTTCTTGTCTTGACGAGCGTATGGAAAACATGGGGCAACCACGGTGATGCGCTTAGCCGATGCGCGCTTTAGTGCGTCGATCATCAGAAGCTGTTCCATCAGCCAGTGGTTCACTGGGTTTGGGTGAGCCTGAATAACAAAAGCATCGACACCACGAACCGACTCTTCGAATCGCACGAAGGTTTCACCGCTGGCGAAGTCGTATGCAGTGGTTGGCACTAGATCGGTGCCGAGAAGTTCAGCGATTTCTTGAGCGAGAACCGGGTGAGCGCGACCGCTTAGCAGTGCGAGACGCTTGCGTCCGGTGATTGTGATCTCGCTCATCGCAAGCTCCTTCTATTTCTTTTTTGCAGCTTCGGCAGCCGTGGCAGCTGCTGAACCTGGACGCTTAGACAAAACCCAGTCTGCAATGTTGCGCTGTGGTGCGACATTCATTCCGAGCGCCCCCGGGTCGACATCCTTGCGAACGACAGTTCCGGCTGCGGTATAGGCTCCATCACCAATAGTAATAGGGGCAACGAAGACGTTATGCGACCCGGTGCGAACGTGCGAGCCGATGGTGCTGCGGTGTTTGTTCACCCCGTCGTAGTTGGCAAAAATGGTGCCGGCGCCGATGTTTGACTCGACTCCAATTTCGGCATCACCCACATAAGAAAGGTGAGGCACCTTGCTGCCGGCGCCAATCTTGGCGTTCTTCGTTTCGACGAAGGTGCCGATCTTGCCGTCGCTTCCGAGGTCAGTGCCAGGACGCAGGAACGAGTAAGGTCCGACGCTTGCGCCGTCGCCAATCTTTGAAGAGGTAACGTGCGACTTAACCACACTGGCACCTTCGCCGACGATGGTGTCGGTCATCAGCACTTCTGGGCCGATGGTCGAGCCTTCACCAATTACGGTGATGCCTCGCAGCATTGTGCCCGGCAAAAGGGTTACGTCGCGCCCCAACTGAACGCGCACGTCGATCCAGGTTGATGCTGGGTCGACGATGGTTACGCCCGCGCGCATCCACGCGTCACAAAGTCTTGCATTGAGTTCGGCAGAAACTTCGGCAAGTTGAACGCGATCGTTAATGCCCGCTACCTGCCACTCGTCTGTAACTGCAAGTGCCTGAACCGTCGAGCCCTGCTCGAGAGCGATTGAAACCACGTCGGTGAGGTACTTCTCACCCTGAGCATTGTGCTGACCGAGTTTGC
>CAWULM010000053.1:0-4443 GCA_963923635.1 uncultured Micrococcales bacterium
AACATCAAGAAGTACATGGTTGACGTATCAACCGGTGGAACCAAGGTGGACTTCACTCAGGCAGGTGCCTTCAAGAAGGCAGTTGACATCATCAACTCAGGTGGCGACATCGACTACCAGGGTGTTTCAGGTCCTGTTACCTTCGGTTCGAACGGTGACCCACTTGAGGCATACGTTGGTACCTACGTATTCGGCACCGACAACAACAACACCCCTGAGACTTCTACTTACGGAAAGCTCAACTAAGGGTTAGTTGCCAAAACGAAGGAACCCCGGGACGTAAGTCCCGGGGTTCTTCCGTTTCGTTGCGAGAGAGAGCTGCAACGACGTCGTTGTCGTTTGACTTGGTTAGTCTTGCTCGGCCAGGTTACCTAGGTAGAGCTCGATCATCTTCGGATCGTTCAGCAGGGCGCGACCGGTGCCGGTGTAGGCATCCTTGCCCTGGTCTAGCACGTAAGCGCGGTCACAGATTTGCAGACAGCGACGTGCGTTCTGCTCAACCATGATTACGGTCACACCAGCCTCGTTGACGTTCTTGACGTGCAGGAAGGCTTCGTCCTGGCGAACAGGAGATAGACCCGCTGACGGCTCGTCTAGCAGCAATACGGAAGGGTCTACCATGAGTGCGCGACCCATGGCCACCATCTGGCGCTCACCACCAGAAAGCGAGCCAGCGCGCTGAGCGCGACGCTTGGCTAGCTCTGGGAAGATGCTGGTCACGAACTCGAAGCGCTCGTCAAAGCGCTTAGGGTTCTGAAATACGCCCATCTCGAGGTTCTCTTCGATGGTCAGGCTAGGGAAGACGTTGTTGGTCTGCGGCACGAAAGCAACGCGGCGCGAAACCAGCTGGTTTGCCTTCAGGTTGGTGATGTTCTCACCGTTCAGGTTTACCGAGCCTTCACGAACGTTAACCAAACCGAAGATTGCCTTCAGCAGAGTGCTCTTACCGGCGCCGTTCGGGCCGATGATGCCGATTAGTTCGCCATCGCTCGCGGTTAGATTACAGCCGTTGAGAATGTTCACTCCTGGCAAGTAGCCGGCGACGAGGTCTTTAACCTCAACCACTAGGTTCTTGGTTGCCATTATTTGTCCTTCTTCAGCTTGGCGCTGCCAAGGTCGGTGTCGTGGTGAGCACCCAGGTAGGCGTCGATCACGGCTGGGTTCTTCATGACCTCACGAGGTGGACCTTCGGCAACCACCTTGCCTTCTGCCATGACGATTACCCAGTCAGAGATGTTGCGCACCATGTGCATGTCGTGCTCAACGAAGAGCACGGTGGTGCCATCGTTCTTGAGGTCTTTCACGTGCTCGAGCAGTGACTGGGTGAGCGCTGGGTTCACACCGGCCATCGGCTCGTCAAGCATGACTATCTTTGGCTTAGTCATAAGTGCGCGAGCCATTTCCAAGAGCTTGCGCTGACCACCCGAAAGCGAAGCGGCGAAGTCGGCGGACTTTGCATCGAGCTTGAAACGCTTCAGCAGTGCTTCAGCCTGTTCGGTGATCTCAGCCTCGTGCTTGCGCCACAGAGGTTTGAAAAGCGCCTTGAAGATGCTCTCGCCAGGTTGCTTCTGGGCACCGAGACGCATGTTCTCAAGCACGGTTAGCAAGCTAAGAGATTTTGTCAACTGGAAGGTGCGAACCATGCCCATGCGAGCCACCTTGTAGGCGGGCACGCCAGCCAGTGAGACTCCGTCGTAAGACCAGGTTCCAGCGTCAGGGCTGTCGAAACCGGTGAGCAGGTTGAAGAACGTAGTCTTACCAGCACCGTTCGGGCCAATCAATGCGGTGATCTTGCCGCGAGGAATTTCAAGGTGAGCGACATCAACCGCAACCAATCCGCCGAACTGACGGCGCACGCCATCCACGATCAAAATCGGGTCGACTTTTGCCACGCCAGGAGCGGCTGGGCCTTTTGCAATTTCTTTAGACATTGAACTGCAGCTCCTTCTTGTTTCCGAAGAGTCCCTGTGGCCTGAAAATCACCAGAAGCATCAGCGACAGACCGACGATCATGAAGCGAATCGTTCCGATCTGGTCGGTGGTGATGAAGTTAATCACGCCACTGTTGACGCCAGCGTTGAGCAGGTCGTCTGACAGCGAGAGCAAGCCCCAGAAGATCATCGAACCGATAACCGAACCGATAACCGTCGATGCTCCGCCCAGAAGCAGAATCGTCCAGAGGAAGAAGGTCAGCGTGGTTGCGTAGTTTCCTGGCTGAACCGAACGTGGAATCACGAACAGGATGCCGGCAACGGTACCCATTAGACCACCCACGACCAGCGACTGCATCTTGTAGGCGTAGACGTTCTTACCGAGTGAACGGATGGCATCTTCGTCTTCGCGAATGCCCTTGATCACGCGACCCCATGGGCTTCGAACCAGGATGGCAAGCACGATCGCTGAAAGAATGGCGAAGCTCCAGCCAACTAGGCGAACCCAGAGTTCGCGCTCGCTGTACTGAAGGTTCCAGAAGCCGTAGGTGCCGACTGGAATCGGGTTCAGGGCGTAGAAGTCGTTGCTGTAGCCGTTTAGACCCTGTGGGCCACCGGTCAGCGGCGCTGCCGAGGTGGTCGAGACGATGTAGCGCAGCATTTCTGCGGCGGCGATGGTCACGATGGCAAGGTAGTCGCTGCGCAGGCGCAGGGTAGGAATACCGAGCACGAAGGCCAGAATCACGCTGAGCAGCAGCGAGATGCCGATGGCGGTCCAGAACGGTAGGTGGTAGTTCAGCGTCGCGATCGCGAAGCCGTAGGCACCAACCGCCATGAAGGCAGCCTGACCGAAGTTGAGCAAGCCGGTGAAACCGAAGTGCAGAGCGATACCGATGGCTGCAATGGCGTAGGCCGCAGTCATCGGGTCGATCATGGCGTTGATCGAGTTGGAGAGGATGACGTCCATGACTATCCGATCCTTTGCTTACGACCCATTACACCCTGTGGGCGAACCAGCAGAATGAAGATGAGCACGGCGAGCGCCGCTGCGAACTTGAGGTCTGACGGAATGATCATGGTTGAAAGCTCAACCAGCAAACCGATGATCATCGAACCGACCACGGCACCAGACGAGGTGCCCAGACCGCCGAGGGTGACAGCCGCAAACACCAAGAGGATGATTGAGAATCCGCTGTCCCAGGCTGCCTGCATGTAAAGTCCGATGAACACACCCGAGATACCGGTGAGCACCGAGGCGACCAGCCAGACGATGCGAATGATGCGCTCAACGTCGATACCCGTCGATGCTGCCAGCGGAGCATTGTCGCTGACTGCACGGGTTGCCTTACCGATTCGAGTGCGGGTTAGCCAGATTGTGTAACCAATCAGCACCAGCACCGAGATTCCAGAGCAAATGATGTTGATGGCCGGAATGCGAACTCCGAGCAACTGCCAGGTGTCACCCTGGGTAAGCACCTTGGTGTCACCGCCATAAATCATCTGCAAGAAGTAGCGAACCACCATCGAAAGACCGATTGACACGATCATCATCTGGGTTAGACCGATGCGACGCTTGCGCAGTGGCTTCCAGAGGAAGGCATCTTGCGACCAGCCGAATGCGGTCACGATCAAGATGGCCAGCAGAGCCGAAGGCACAATGTCCCAGCCGAGGCCGCGGTTGAAGCTCCAGGTGGCTAGGGCTCCAATGGTGACCATTTCACCGTGGGCAAAGTTCGACAAGCCGGTGGTGCCGTAAATCAGTGACAGGCCGATTGCCGCCATGGCCAGCATCAGACCGAAGTTCAGACCATTGAACAGGGCCTGCAGGAACGGGTTCTCGCTGCCTGCATCGGTGCCGCCCGTGGCACCGTTGTTTGTGCACTTAGTCTCATCGGTCTTGAAGTTTGCGGCCGCAGAGTTGACGTGGTTGAAGATCACAACTCGCTTGGTGTTTGGGTTCGCAAGAACCACACCCTTTGGCAGAGTCTTCGGGTCAATCTCGACGGTGAAGCGATCGGTGTCGTACTGAGTGTCCTGAGGGGCGAGGGTAGTCCACTGGCCCTTCTTATTGGTGGTCAGTTGAACATCGAAGTTTCGACCAGTTACGTGTAGCTTTACGCCGGCTATTCCCGTGCCACAGTTGCTGATGGTTCCTTCGATCACGAAGACCTTCGACGGGTCGACTGGCTCGCTGGTGGCAGCCGAAGCCGCACCGCTAGCGCCAAACACCGTGAATCCAAGAAGAATCAGACTGATTAGCTTGAGAAATAGGCGCGCGACGTGCGTTTGCTTTTGCTGCAAGGGGGTACCTCCGTTGGTGCCAGCGAGCGTTGCCTAAATAACTCTTATTGGTGAAGATTACTAGAAATCTGGGTGCCAGAACGAAGGTTTTACCGAAGCGGAATAAAGCGTTATCCGCAGGGTAGAATTGACCGAAACGACGATGCTGGCGGGACTGCTATGACCTCACACAACCCATTCGCTTTCGAAGGCCTCACTTACGATGACGTGC
>CAWULM010000054.1:0-4426 GCA_963923635.1 uncultured Micrococcales bacterium
AGGGTGCCGACATGGTTTTCATCACCGCTGGTGAAGGCGGTGGCACCGGTACCGGAGCCGCCCCGGTTGTAGCTCGCATTGCCAAGGCAAGCGGCGCACTTACCGTTGCTGTGGTTACTCGTCCATTCGGTTTTGAAGGCCCACGCCGCGCCGCTCAGGCTGATGCCGGAATTGAAGCTCTTGCTCAAGAGGTCGACACCATGATTGTGGTTCCAAACGAGCGACTCCTAGAGCTCGACAGCCTAAACATTTCTCTTATCGACGCCTTCCAGGTCGCCGACGGCGTTCTCACCTCGGGTGTTCAAGGCATGACCGACCTCATCGCCGTGCCTGGCATGATCAACGTTGACTTTGCTGACGTTCGCGCAGTCATGCAGGGTGCAGGAACCGCACTGATGGGCATCGGCTCGGCAAAGGGTGAAGACCGCACCATCCGCGCCGCCGAAGCAGCTATTTCGAGCCCGATGCTCGAGACCACGATCGATGGTGCTCACGGTGTCTTGCTTTCGTTCCAGGCTGCATCGAACCTCGGATTGCACGAAATGTCTAACGCAGCACGCATGGTTCAAGAGGCCGTCAGTCCTCAGGCTAACCTCATCTGGGGTTGCACCATCGACGACAGCCTTGGCGACGAAGTACGGGTGACCGTCATTGCGGCAGGTTTTGACGCTAACCAGCGTCGCAAGCCAGTCGTGCGCCCAGCAGTTGCAACGCCGACCATCACTCCGGCTGCACCAGTCACCTTACCTCCAGTTGAGCCAGAGCCTGAAGTGCCGGCTGCCTTTGCGTCGCAGAGTTTTGCCGCTCCAGTGGTTGACACCTGGGCCCAAGAGCCTGCCGCTGCACCTGCACAGTCTGCCGTCGACGTTGACACCGTGACTCGCGCGATGCCAATCATCAACGACGACCAAATTGGGCAGTCTGCCGACGGCACCTTTGGTGACGATCTAGACGTTCCAGAGTTTTTGAGATAGCCGTGACGCAGCTAGCCGAACGACTGGCTGCCGTCGACGTCAAAATCGCCGAGAAGCTGGCTTCACTGGGTCGGTCGCCCAGCGAAGTAACTCGCATCGTCGTGACTAAAAATCACCCGGTAACTCTCGCTAGAGAACTTTATGATCTCGGTTGTCGCGATTTTGGTGAAAATCGTGATCAAGAGGCCTTTCCGAAGGCCGAGGCTCTATCCGAGCTGATACCCGCTGATTCTGGGGTGCAGTGGCACTTCATCGGACAATTGCAGAGCAACAAGGTAAAAAACGTGGTGCAGTATGCAAGTTCGATTCACTCCATCGATCGCCAGTCACTGCTGGATACCCTCACCAAACAGTTGGCTACCGCGGCAAGAAAGCTCGACGTTTTTATTCAGGTTAACCTGACCCATGATTCCGGTCGCGGGGGAGTACTACCTGCGGATCTTGAGTCTTTTGCTGAGGCAGTGAGTAGGGCTGACAACCTGAACCTGAAGGGCTTGATGGCAGTAGCTGGGTTAGGCGTTGACCCGGCAGTGGATTTCGAGCGGGTTGCCGGCTATTCAGCCAAACTCCAGCAAAGCTTTCCGGCTGCTAAATCGCTCTCAATCGGCATGTCTGAGGACTTTGAGACTGCATTGGAGTTCGGTGCGACACACTTGCGAATTGGTACCGCAATCACTGGAAAACGCGCCTAATCGCAATATTCTGAATAAAGACATTCCCCTAGGAGGATCTCATGGGCATTTTTAAGTCAGCCGCAAACTACCTTGGTGTCAACGGTTCAGCTGCTCCAGCTGCCGCACCAACCGCAGCCCCATCGGCAGCTCCACGCGTTCGTAATGTAACTCCTCTGCGCGCCCGTCGTGGTGCCAGCGAAGGCACCGAAATCAACACCTTTGACCCAACCAGCTATGCCGACGCTCGCGAAATCGCTGAGGTGTTCCGAGACGGCGTTTCGGTGATCGTAAACCTTTCGGCAATGAGCGAAGCTGACGCCGCCAAGTTGACTCACTTCCTCTTCGGTCTGAAGGAAGGGCTACAGGGCCACATCAAGCGCATCGATCGCAAGATTTTCGTTCTGACCCCTTATCACGTCGACCTAAACGACGAAGAAGACCAGGCCGACCTTTCAGACGGCATCCAAGCTCTCTAAATGGCTCTGGTTCAAGCAGTACTTGCTTGGGCGCTGCAAATCCTCTTTTGGCTCATGTGGGTCAGATTTGTTGTGGACTTACTGCGCTCAGCAAATCCAGCGTGGCGTCCACGCGGAGTTGTGCTCTTTCTTGCGGAGGTCGCTCTCACCGCAACCGATCCGTTCATTAAGTTGGCAAGGCGGATCATTCCCACGGTTCGCATCGGTGGAGTCGCCTTAGACCTAGCCTGGACGGCTGTGTTTTTGTTGATTGTTTTTGCACAATCTCTAGTGGGGTCACTGTAACAAACCGGTCGGTTGCCCTAGATTTGTTATTCTTTGGGGGTAGGTTTTGAAACGAGGTAAGTCATGCCACTAACCGCAGAAGATGTGGTCAATAAGAGGTTCCAGCCGACCAAGTTTCGTGAAGGTTATGACCAAGACGAGGTTGACGATTTTCTAGACGAGATCGTTGTTGAACTTCGCCGCGTCAATCAAGAGAACGAAGACCTTCGCCAACGACTTCTGGCTTCAGAAGCGAGAATCGCGGAGCTCAACCGCTCTGGTGCTGGTTTGGCCAACCAGTTGCAAACCACATCGGTTCCAGCAGCAACTACCGTTGGCTCTAGCTTCCCTGAAGTTGACCCTGAGTCAAACAAAGAGGGCAACAACACCAATAACCTTTTGCAGCTCGCTCGTAAGCTTCACGACGAGCACGTACGCGAGGGTGTTGCAAAGCGCGACGCACTTATCGCCGAAGGTCACGCTACCGCAGCTCGTATCGTGCGCGAAGCAGAAGCGAAGCACAAGGCAGACATCATTCGTCTCGAGCAAGAGCGTGCGCTAATCGAACACGCCATTGCCGAGCTTGGCGCATTCGAGCGCGAATATCGATTGAAGCTAAAGCAGTTCATCGAAGCGCAGCTCAACGAAATTGATCAGACTCGAGTAAACACCTCGTCTCCTGGGGCTAATAACCAACTCGGCGTACTGGGCGAGTAGGTGGCTTTGACTCGCGTTCTCGGCAAGCGAGTTCTGCTCAGCTTAACCATCGCTGTGGCGGCTGTGTTTGTCGACCAACTCACCAAGGCAATTGCGATTGGCACCCTGTCACCGTTTACCAGAGTCGATGCCCTCGGATCACTGCTTGGTTGGTACCTCACCTTCAACGACTCCGCAGCATTTAGCCTCGGATGGGGAGTGACCTGGTTTTTCACTCTCATTTCAACGGTCGCTCTTTTGGTTCTGCTGTGGGCACTACCGAAAGCCAACACCGTCGGCTGGGCCATCCTCGGTGGTTTCTTGCTTGGTGGCATTACCGGTAATTTGATTGACCGATTTACTCGCGCACCTGGCTTTCCAAATGGACAGGTAGTCGACTTCATTCAAATTCCATTCAACTTTCCGATTTTCAATATCGCCGATTGCTGCATCAGCATCACGATGGTCATCGTTGCCGTTCGAATGGTTCTCGGCGAACCGGTCGGTGGAGCGGCCGCGAAATGAGTGAAACTCGCATGTTTCCGATTCCGGAGGGTTTAGCCGGAGAACGCGCGGATGTTGGTCTGGCCAAACTTATGGGTTTTAGTCGAAGTGCAGCGGCCGAGTTGATTAGTGCCGGCAAAGCTGCGCAGAACGGAAAGACTCTCGGTAAGAGCGATGCATTGATTGCCGATGCACTTCTTGAAGTTACGCTCGAACCGGTGGCAAACCACCTCGAGATTGTTGCCCAAACCGTTGACGATTTGCGAGTCGTGTATGAAGACGAGCACTTGGTAGTTATAGATAAGCCCGCCGGTGTTGCTGCTCACCCTTCAGTGGGTTGGACCGGCCCAACCGTTCTTGGCGCTCTGCTTGCGATGGGGATCAAGGTGACGACCTCGGGCGCTCAAGAGCGTGCTGGCATAGTTCAACGCTTGGATGTCGGCACCACCGGCTTGATGATGGTGGCGAAAGACGAGCGAGCGTATTCGGTGCTCAAGCAGATGTTCAGAGATCGTGCTGTTCACAAGGTTTATCACGCACTTGTTCAGGGACACCCAGACCCTTCTGAAGGCACCATCGATGCACCTATCGCGAGACACCCGAAGGCTGAGTTTAAGTTCACGGTTGCAGCCGAAGGCAAGCCTTCGGTTACCCACTACAGCACGCTCGAAGCTTTTCCGGCGGCATCTCTGCTTGAGGTCATTCTCGAAACAGGCCGAACGCACCAGATTCGCGTTCACTTTTCGCAATTTCGTCACCCGCTGGTTGGTGACAGTATGTATGGCGCAGATCCGAAGTTGGCTGCCAAGCTGGGAATCGAGCACCAATGGCTGCACGC
>CAWULM010000055.1:0-4419 GCA_963923635.1 uncultured Micrococcales bacterium
TGAAGCGGCCCTCAGCCTCGAAAACTTCCAGTCTGCGTTCAGTGCGCTCAATGTACTTAGGCAAGAACTCGATCAGCTCTGCGGTGGTGTTGACCAGCAAGTCACTCAGCAACATCAGTGCGCGACTGACTATCATCAGCTCAAACTGCTCGGGGGTTAACGGTGGCAGTTCGGCAACTGAGCTGTAACCGGCAAGGATGTGCTTTTCAGCTTCGAAGTTTTGACGTAGGTAGAAAGTCGCAATTGTTAGGTCTTGCTGAGGGAGGCCAAACCCGAAGTCGTCGAAGTCGATGATGCCGATTTGTCCGGCGTTCCAAAGGCAGTTCCCAGGGTGCAGGTCGGCGTGAATAGCCAATCTTCCTGACGTTTTTCTCAAAGACTCGAAGGTTTGGTTTATCTTCGGCAAGATGCGATCGACTTGGGCATTGAGGGTGTCCGTAAATCTGTGGCGATTGGTAAGAATGTGATTCGGTTCGCCTTGAAAGGCGTCATCGATTCGCTTGAGCTCTGCTGGTGCTTGGGCGTTCCACCCGCGCGCTGCTACGTGAAGCGTTGCCATCGAGGCGCCGACAGCGCGTAGTTGCTTGCTGGTTGCCTTGTCGCCGATGACGTTTCCTTCGACCCAGTCGTAAAGCATGGCGAAATGTTCGAGTGCAGAATCGGCAATCGACAAACTAACGAAATCCTCGCCAGCCAGCGTTGGGCGAAGCCTTGGAATGTTTAAGTTGGTGTTGGCGGCGATGTGCTTCAGAAACTGCACTTCGGCTTCGACGTTGGCGCGTGACTTCTTAGAGTTGATCGAGATGCGCAGGGCGAAGGTGCAGCCGGAGGCATCTACGATTTTGTAAGTGGAGTTGAACCCGAAATTCACAAGCCGAATCGACTGAGGTTCGATGCCGTATTGCTTCAGCGCCTCAAGGGCTGCTGCTCTGACTCGCGTCAGCTGAGACGCTCGGCTCAATTCTGCGAACACGAGCCACCCAGGAGAATCGAACTCCTGACCTGCTCTTTACGAGGGAGCTGCTCTACCGACTGAGCTAGGGTGGCGAGTTGCCTTCAGGCAACTACAAAAGTTTATCCGTTTCTAGCGGGCTAGCACTTCGGTTCTTTTTTAGGCAACGTGCCCTTGGTTAGGAAATTATCGACCGTGGTGGCGATGCACTGGTTTGAGCGACCGTAAGCGGTGTGGCCTTCACCCTTATAGGTGACCAAGAAGCCCTTGGCTAAAACCTTGTGAGCTAGGTCAACTGCCTGCTGGTATGGGGTGGCAGGGTCGCCTGTGGTGCCAATAACCATGATTGTTGGTGAGCCCTTGGCGGCGTAACTGGCTGGGCGTTGAGCCACCGGGTATGGCCAGCTGGCACAGCCGAGTGCGCCGTACTGCCAGTAGCGGCCGAAGACCGAGCTTGCCGCTAGAACTTTTTGGTTTTGTGCTGCCATCGATGCATCGTCAGATGCAGAGCGGCCGTCTAGACAGTTGATTGCAATGTTGGCCGAGAAGATGTTGTCGGCGTAGGTGCCGTCGGCGTTGCGATCGTTATAGGCATCGGCCAATCGCATGAACCAAGTGCCGTCGGCTGGAGTTGCAAGAAGATCTGAGAATGCTTGGTTCAGATACTTCCAATAAGAATTTGAATAGAGCCCCATGATTAGACCGGTTTCGAGTGATGAAAGGTTCAGCTTTCGGTCATCGAGTTGCGAATCGGCGGTTGCAGTCTCGTAGTGTCGCAGAATTGCTGAAATCTGATCTCTTGCTTCAGCGACGGTTCCGGTGAGTGGGCAAGAAAGTCTCGCCAAACACCAGGTGACGTAATCGGTAAGCGCCTTGTCAAAACCTTGCAGCTGACTTAGTGAAGATTGCTCGTCGCTGACTCGCGGATCGATAGCACCATCAAGCACGAATCGATTCACTTTGGTTGGAAACAGTGCCGCGTAGGTGGTGCCCAAGAATGTGCCGTATGAATAGCCGAGGTAGTCGAGCTTCTTTTGGCCAAGTGCTGCTCTGATGACATCCATGTCTTTAGCGGCTGAGACGGTGTCGAGATATTGCAGCACCGCACCCGTGTGCTGTTGGCATGCGGTTGCGAAATTTGACCAGGTGGTGCGGGTGAAAGCAATGTCTTGCGCTGAACCTAATGCGTATGGTGAATCGCCATAGAGCAGGTCGTCTAGACCAGCGTTGTCGAGGCAGTTGACCGGAGATGAGGTGCCGGTGCCGCGTGGGTCGAAGCCGACGACGTTGTAGTAGGCGCGCATGGTTGCGGTGCCGATGTAGCTGTAGCTTGACTTCACGAAGTCGGTGCCCGATGCACCTGGGCCACCAGGGTTTACCAGCAGGTAGTGAGTGGACTTTCTGGCTTTGTGGACATTAATGGCAATGTTGATGGTTGCACCGGTCGGGTCAGCCCAGTTCATCGGCACCATTACGTTTGAGCAGAGAATCGATCCGCACTTAGCCCAGGTGATTTTTTGCGTATAGAACTTGGCTAACGAGCTCGGTACCCCCTGAAGGCTCGGAGCTGCTTCGCTGACATTTGCGCAGGCGACTAAGCCAGCTGTTAGCGCGAGGGCTGAGATGGCGGAGAATATACGACTGCGTAGGCTCATAAAATAACCCTACTATCGCCCGGCGACTAGCGCTTTTTGACCTGGAGCGAGACTGCTAGCGACTCGAGGGTCAGCTGGTCGCGCACGTTACGCTCGATGCGTACGCGGGCCTGGTCAATGGCAGTGATGCGAGCGAGCGTGTCTTCTGGCTTGGTGCTCTCTGCAAACTTTTCAATTGCTCCGCGGAAGTCTTCATTGACCAGAGGGGTTGCTGCTTGAAGCTGCACGGTAAGCACGTCTCGCATAAGCGCAAGCAGATCTACAAAGATTCGATCTAGACCATCGCGAATGCTTCGCGTTGACCTTCTGCTCTGCGCATCGGTTAGGCGCTTTAGTTCAGAGCGTAGCGCTTGCGGCAATGGGTCTTTCTCGGTGAGGCCGAGCGAATGCAAGAGAGCCAAGCGTTCTTCTTCGTCGCGCTCTTTGGTCAGTGCTTCAGCGTCGCTCTTGGCCAGGTCGAGCCACTTTCCAGCAGTCGCCACTGCGTCGGTCACGGTGCGAATGTTCATGGCGGCGGTGAGAACTTCTTTGCGGCGAGCTCTAGCTTCGGGGCTTTGCGCAAGTCGTCTAGCCATTCCGATGTGGCTTTGCGCTTCGGCGGCGGCGATGTGCGCAAGCTTCGGCTCAACACCTTCACGCTCGATCAGAAGTTTCGCAACGTCTTCAACTGATGGCACTTTTAGGCCAACGCGACGAACGCGCGAGCGAATGGTTGGCAGCATGTCTGCCTCACTCGGTGCGCAGAGCATCCAGATAGTTCCAGCAGGTGGTTCTTCGAGTGCTTTCAGTAAAACGTTTGAAGCAATTGGTGTCATGCGATCGGCATCTTCGATAATCATGATGCGATACTTGCCCATCGAAGAACCGAGCACCGAGTCAGCAACCAGTTCGCGAATTTCAGCGATCGTGATTTGGCTTGCCTCAGTACTGAGCACGTGGATGTCTGGGTGTGTGCCGCTCTGCGCTAGTTTGCACGAGTGGCAAATCGAGCATCCACCCTCTGGGCACTGAAGCGCTGCAGCGAAAGCGAAGGCTAGGTTCGATCGACCAGAACCCGGAGGTCCGGTGAAAAGCCAAGAGTGAAAGACACCTTCATCGCGATGACGCACGGCGATTGAAAGCAGTTCGACTGCTTCTGGCTGCGCGAGCATGTCGTGCCAGATTGGTGCAACGCTGGCGTTAGTCATTAGAGCAGCGAGTCGATTCTGGTTCGGATCTGTGCCTGAAGTTCTTCGACATTGTCGCGCGCATCGAGCACTAAGAAACGATTTGGTTCGTCTGCGGCAAGCTTGAGGTACTGCGCGCGGGCAGCCTCAAAAAACTCAATCTTCTCGCGCTCGAGACGGTCGGGTTCGGTGCCGGTGCCTGAGCGTCGAGTGGCAGCCGCCGCGGCATCCAAGTCGAGAAGCACGGTGAGGTCAGGAAGCAGACCACCGGTGGCCCAAATCGAGAGGTCGCGAACCTCGTCGGCGCCGAGCACGCGGCCAGCACCCTGGTACGCAACCGATGAATCAAGGTAGCGGTCGGTGATTACGTCGATGCCTTCGGCTAGAGCCGGCTTGATCTTGGTGGCAACGTGGTGCGCACGGTCCGCTGCGTAGAGCAAAGCTTCGGCACGAGGCGCTACGTCACCCTTTCGGTGAAGCAGCAGGTGTCGAATTTCTTGTCCGAGCTCGGTTCCGCCAGGTTCGAGAGTGCGAATGACGCGGTGACCTTTTTCGGCGAGGTAAGCCTCAAGCAGATCAGCCTGAGTTGACTTACCGACGCCGTCAATGCCCTCGAACGAGATGAATAAACCGGCCACGACTACTT